>JARRJW010000235.1:0-5536 GCA_037388785.1 Gammaproteobacteria bacterium | reverse complement strand
TTCTTCAGGGCATGAGACTTTCAGCCCTGAAGAAATTGCCTGGCGCCAAAAATGGATTTCCGATGAGCAGCTCATAGCTTTGGCAGAACCCTTATCCAAAAATGATTATGGTCGTTACCTGCAAGACATTGTCAAGCACGATATCAGATAACCAAAAGGTGAAATTATGGATGTTTTAAAAACCAACTTGCCCGGTGTTCTGCAGATAGAACCGAAAGTGTTTGGTGACTCCCGGGGCTTCTTTATAGAAACTTATTCTGAACAGCGCTACAGGGAATCCGGCGTTGATTACGCCTTTGTACAGGATAACCACTCGCGTTCCAGCCAGGGGGTATTGCGTGGCCTGCATTATCAGCTTAACCATCCACAGGGTAAGCTGGTGCGTGTTGTCAGGGGCAGTGTTTTTGATGTGGCGGTTGATATTCGTGTCGGCTCACCGACTTTTGGCAAAGCCGCCTGGACTATCCTCAGTGATCAGAATCATTACCAGTTTTTTATCCCCCCCGGTTTTGCGCATGGCTTTTGTGTGATCTCTGAATTTGCTGATTTCGAATATAAGTGTACCGATTACTATCACCCTGAAGATGAGGGCTCTCTGCTCTGGAATGATCCGGCCCTGGGGATTCCCTGGCCGATCATCAACCCGACGATCTCGGAAAAAGATGCCGCTGCTTCAAATCTTGCAGACATACCCGAAGACAGGTTGCCGGTTTACTCGGGCGACTGAATTCAGACAGAACAGGATAAAAAGATGAAAATACTGGTTGCCGGAGAAAATGGCCAGGTCGCGACTGAGCTCAGAATACAGGGTCAATCATCGCCCCACGAAGTAATTACGCTTGGCAGAAACGGCCTCGATATCAGTGATGCCGACCAGGTAGAGCAGCAGATTAAAGCAGTTCAACCGGATATCGTCATCAATGCCGCAGCCTACACGGCGGTTGACAAGGCTGAAGAAGAGGTTGAGCTGGCTTATGCGATTAACCGTGATGGTCCGGGTTACCTGGCTGAATCCTGCAAATTACAGGGCATACCACTGTTACAAATCTCTACCGATTACGTTTTTGACGGTTGCAAAGATTCACCTTACGCGGAATCCGATAAAGTTTCGCCACTGGGTGTTTATGGTCAAAGCAAATGGGCTGGTGAAGAAGCGGTTCGTTCCGGCATAGATCAACATATTATTATGCGTACCAGCTGGGTCTTTTCACGACACGGCCATAACTTTGTCAAAACCATGCTGCGTGTTGGGGCAGAGCGCAACGAATTAAAAGTTGTTGATGATCAGTTGGGTGGACCAACCTCGGCAAACGGTATTGCCAGTGCGCTGCTGGCATTATGTAACCAGTATGAGGCACAGGGGCGATTAGCCTGGGGAACTTATCATTATTCAGGTCAGCCATTTACCAGCTGGCATGGGTTTGCAGAACAGATTATTGAACGGGGGCGAAAGCATGGTCTGATTAACCATGAAGTGAAGGTACGGCCGATTCCAACGCATGAGTATCCAACACCGGCCAAACGTCCGGCTAATTCCCGTTTGTTGTCGAACTGTTTTAGCGCAGCATTTGGCATTGAAGCGGATGACTGGGAAGCGCAACTGGAAAAAATTGTAGCCGCATTGGCTGCCGGTTAGTTGTTATGAACAAGCTTCGCACCTATTTTCTATACGTTCTGGGTTTACCAAAAACCATTTATTTTAATTTTAAGTACCTGCCATTTTCCCAGGCTTTGAAACTGCCCGTTTTCGTATCGCACCGCGTCTGGCTCAAGCAATGTAAGGGGCGGTTAAAAATCGCTTCTGATGTGACTGCATCGGTAAAGATTGGATATGGTGGTGTTTCCATTTTTGATGAACACAGGTCAAGATCGATCTGGAATGTTTCAGGTAATGTTGAATTCAAAGGTACAGCCAATATCGGCCATGGTTCCAAGCTTGCTGTGACCGGAAACCTGGAAGTGGGTGATAACCTTGAAATCACCGCGGAAGGCTCGATTATCTGTCTGAAACAAATCACCCTGGGAAAAAATGCGCTGATTTCCTGGGATACCTTGATTATGGACAGTGATTTCCATGAAATTTACGATAAGCAGTCGAGTGTTGATTTTGAAAGGTGTGGATATTCCAGATGGCACTATTATCGCTGCATCAAGTACAGTGAATAAACCAATTGATCAATCGCATTCGATAATCGCCGGCTCACCGGCAAAAGCTGTTAAGCAAAATGTCAGCTGGAAATATTAATAGACTCTTTTGATGTATAACGTGTAATGAAAATTAATTCGAAAGCAGTCATAGTTTCAGGATAACTAACAGTTGATGACCGGCCAACTTGTGGTGATGCTGTTGAAAAACTCTTAAACCAGAAGTTGCTGTATAAGATTTATACAAATCAAGTTAACGAGAGTGTTGTTAAACTGAATGAGACACGAAAAAATTAATTTAACAAAGCTATCGATAAGATATTTTTCTTAGGAAAAATATCACCCGGAGTTTTTCAACAGCATCTGGTAAAAGCAGAACTTACAGGTAGATGCTGCCAACGAGGGAAACTCTGTAAAAGCGGTTATGACATAAAGACAAAAGCCACCTCAAATGAGATGGCTTTTGCCTTAGATGAGCACGCTACTTATTAGTATTCGTTTAACGAATATTTGCCTCTATAAATTATTGTTGTAATTACCTTACCTGTCTATTTTCCGGATTATAGCCTCAATCTGAGCCATACCCTCCTTTTCGTCCCTGAATGTAGCCCCCACTAACGCGCTGGCCTTGCCCTTGACCGTAGTTACTTCCGCGTCCTTGGCCATAACCATAACGGTGCTGATATCGGTATTGATGTTGGTAATTTTTGCTATTTCCAGAACCTTGTCTTTGCATTGGGCGAGTCTGAGTCTCGCTAATTTGATCTACAATAGTTGAGACATCCTCAGCTTGAAGAGTATGAAACGGTATTGCCATAGCCGTCATAAGTCCAAATGACACTATCTTAATTTTCTTCATCGTAATCTCTCCTTTTTAATGAGTCCTTGAAATAAGATGGCATAAAACAGGAATAGGTGCCTTAATAATAATCAATGCTTTTTTTATAAATCAAAAATGAAAGGCGGTTTTGGCAGAGAATTATCAGGTGTCGGTTGGCAGTAACTGCTGAACAGCGCACAAAAAGAACACAGTTGATCCAGGGAAGACAAGCTGGATTACATACTTAAGAGGCTTTGATGGTTGAAGGAGATACGAAATGATTATCGTCTACGTTTCTTCTATATTTTTGTAACGCTGAGCAAGTAGTGACACAAATTCTGGATGCTCTGCAATCAGTGGGGTAATAGCAACATTAAACCCTGGGTTTTTATCCATAACCGACTGACAAATCTCAGCGATGTCACCACCTTCACCGGCATGCCGACCAGGCAAGAAAAACATCATGGCGACCACAGCACCGGGGCTTTTTTCTTTGGCGCGTTCATTCAACCAGTCTTCCAGCAGCTGGCCATTAAAATCATATTCCTTGCCTTCGCGGCGTTCCATGCAGGCTTGAGCTAATTGGTATTGATCCCCGAGCTGATCTTGAACCGAGTTGGCTAAATGTTCACGTACTGCCGTAACTCTAGGTACAGGAGATCCATGATCAACCAGTACGATGTTTCGTAGTCCGCCCGCGGTCTGTTTCACATGATCGGCAAGAATTTTCGCCAACCTGGCGTCACCTTCAGGCAGTGGATAGACTGGTTTGGCTATCTTGATTTCAAATTCGCCATATTCTTCTTCAAGCCTGGCTTTTTCGTCTGGGACAAATTTGGTTAAGGCCTTGCTGTTGCCAAAAAACAATGGAAGAAGAATGAAATCACGGCTGCCTTCCGATAGTTTATCAGCCATGAACTCGCTAAAAACCTGGGCTTTAGTGCCTCCAATTTTTTCAACCGGGATTTTGTTGGCATGTTGCAGGGAAACTGGGTGTACTGTTTGGCCGATATTGTCTGACAAAAGTTTGCTCAACTGGCGAAGTTGAATTGTGGCATTTGGCTGAGTCGAGCCATTATCGGATAGCAGAATGGTAGTCATAGGTAAGCGTTTGCCGATTTCGAATAAATTTACTTTCTAATGCCTATGATAAATCAATTATACGATAAAATTTCCCTAATATTGCGATTGTTTACTTCTTTGAAGAGAATACTCATCATTTTTGACGGCTATTAAGGTAAGACCAATGAGCGGATTCAATTTTATTTGTGTGAAATTGGTGTTCGTCTAACCAGAAAAGTCTTACAGAATATTTTGAATAAATTTTGAATACTTAATCATTACAGAAATGCCTCTGATTCACTGTGAGTTTTTACAGTCGCGGTCGCAGCGATATCGACTACATATTGTTTGCCTTTCTTCGGTGTAAATAAAATATTTTTACCTATGCCTGCATTGAGGCCAGCCTGAATGTCACTGTTTTTATCACCAACCAGTAAAGAGGATTCAAGATCGATATCAAATTGTGTTTTAGCTTTCAGGATCATTCCGGGATTAGGTTTTCTGCAAGGTGCATCTTTTTTGTAATCATCAATACCTTTTTCAGGATGATAAGGGCAATGGTAGACCGCATTAATGGTAACGTTGTTTTTTTCAAACTCGCTTGTCATCCATTCAGTCAAAACCTGAAAATCTTTTTCGGAATAGTAACCCCGACCAATACCTGCCTGATTGGTAATGACAATAATCAGGTATCCAGCCTGTTCCGCTTTTTGGCATAGCTCAAATATACCATCTATAAATTCAAAATTTTCTTTTTGATAGACATAAGCATGATCAACATTGATAACGCCATCTCGATCCAGAAAAAGTGCTGGTCTACTCATTGCACTACCTGGAGTTTTGAGTTTTGCTGGTAAAGCTGACCAGAATATTTTTGATCTATATAGTTACCTTTTTCAAGAAAGCGCATGACCTTTTTTACCGAATCTTCCAGATTTGATGAACCGGTATCAATTGTTAAATCAGGATTTTCAGGCGCTTCATAAGGGGAATCAATCCCGGTGTAATTTTTAATTTCACCAGCGCGCGCTTTTTTGTACAAACCTTTTACATCACGTTTTTCACAGGTTTCAAGGGTGGCATTGCAATAAATTTCAATAAAATCACCGTGCGGCATCAGTTTTCTGACATCAGCCCTGTCTTTAATGAATGGACTGATAAAAGCGGTCATGACAATAGTGCCGGCATCCATCATCAGTTTTGCGACTTCACCAATACGTCGAATATTTTCTTTTCTGTCTTCTTCACTGAATCCCAGGTTGGATGAAAGCCCATGCCTGATATTGTCACCATCCAAAACATAGGTACGAGCCCCCTGAAGATATAACTGTTCCTCAACTGCGTGGGCTAGGGTCGATTTACCTGAACCGGAAAGGCCGGTAAACCATAAAACAGCACCCTTATGGTTATTTAAGGTTTCCCGGTCACTTCGGGAAACTTTACTAGCGTGCCAGACGATATTGGTAGACATGTTGAAATCCTTCTTAATAGTCAAGTTTTATGAATTTT
>JARRJW010000234.1:0-3449 GCA_037388785.1 Gammaproteobacteria bacterium | reverse complement strand
TCAACAGCAATGAGTAAGCCAGTGCAAACTCGAAATCTTTTGACTGAAGATAATATGCGGTTGGTGACTGACAACGTCATGGGCGGTGTATCAAGGGGTGAGGTCAAATGGTCCGATCAAGATGAAGTACAGTGCCTTTCACTAACAGGTGATGTCAGTACCGAAAACAATGGTGGCTTTATACAGGCGGCGATGGACATTGATTCTAATGACGCTGAAAGCCTGACAATTGAAGATGGTGTTATTCTGAAAGTGCGTGGCAATGGTGAACGTTATAATGTTCATTTAAGGACATCGAATTTATGGTTTCCCTGGCAGGCTTATCGGGCCACTTTTGAAACCGATGAAAATTGGCAAACCATCACAATTGCCTTTAAAAATTTCATTCCTTATAAAACGTCATCTCAACTCAAGCCCGAAAAAATTAAAAGGATCGGAATTGTTGCTATTGGCCGGGATTTCAAAGCTGATGTTTGTATTTCAGAATTGAAATTTTATAAGGCTAAACCTGACAAAGAATGAAATTAAAAGCTGCCGATTCAACATGCTGGTGCAACGGCAGGTAAATTTGCTGGAATGGTTTAGTTATTTTTTCGAAACATGCTGAACTGATACCTGATTCAGTTCAATCAGCAAAGTCCTTGGCTGTTGTCAGTCCGGACTCAGAAAACTCCATTGTTGTTGCTTTTTTTATTTAAGTGACGCAAAAAAATACTTTTTAGATTTCCAGACTGGAATCCCGCCTGAAAAAAGTATCATCTTTTTATTGTCTCGTTTTTAAAAACATATTTAGAGAGTAACTATAATCATGTAAATGATTTAATTCATGTTTTAGATCAAATTAAAGATTATTGAGAATTTACCGAAATAAATATCATAAATTAATCAGTCTATGTCATTTCGTCTTAAAACTATTCTTGGTATCTCAATAATCCAGGCTCTTTTGCTTGGAATTTTAATCTATAACGTTCTTAACTATCTTCAGGACTCTAACGAAAATCAAATTATTCATAATGCCCATACTACAGCCAAGCTCTTTGCCAGCTCTGTTAGGGATGCTGTTATTGCCGTTGACCTGGCCACGCTGGAAAGTGTGATTGAATCTGTGATGCGCGATTCCAACCTGGTGTATGCGCAGGTGTTAGATACAGAAAATAAACTATTAGCTGAACAACGAAACGCTGATAATTTTAAGCCTGCCAGTTTTAAAGCTGATGCTGATATTGCTTCAATTCAAGATGGTATTTTCGATACCGAGAAACTTATCCAAATAGATGAGATTGAATACGGCAAGGTAAGAATTGGTTTTGATATCAACTACCTGGAAAAACTGATCGAAGATGCAAAAAGGCACAGTATTTCTATTGCCGGTATTTTGTTGCTGCTTGTGGCGATGTTTTCTTTTTTTCTGGGTGTTTATCTTACAAATCGATTAGAAAAATTAGCCAAGGCATCAGAAAAAGTAGCCGCAGGTGACTTTGGTTACCAGGTTGATGTAACAGGAGATGATGAAATTGCCAAAACCATGAAGGCTTTCAACTTAATGTCATCACAGGTCAAAGAACAGATAGATTTAGTCCGTGAAAAAAACCAGGAATTAACGGTTGCTAAAAACCTTGCGGAAGGCTCAAGTCGCGCTAAAACTGAATTTTTAGCATCTATGTCGCATGAATTAAAAACGCCGTTAAATTCTGTTATTGGTTTTAGTGAGTTAATGGAAGGCGCAAGTAATTTAGATGATGAACAACGGGATTATTTACAGGAAGTTAATGAGTCCGGGAAAAAATTATCCGGGCTGGTTTCGGCAATTCTCGAGTTGTCTAACATCGATACAAATGAGGAGCTATTTCCCCAGGAAGTGAATTTATATTCATTAATTAATCAGTCTGTATCCAAGTATGAATCTGCTTGTAGGGAAAATAACGTCGGTATAAAGCTTCTGGCTGATCCGGATATTGCTATATATACGGACAATCAAAGGTTGTCTAAATGCGTTGATCAGCTGATCTCAAATGCCATTAAATATAACGACGAAAACGGCCAGGTGGAAATAAGTGTTTCACATAATGGTTTTGTTGAAATTGCCGTCAGAGATAACGGTTGTGGTATAGCCGATACAGACAGGGCAAAAATATTTGACGCCTTCGAAAGGTTAAGATTTGGAAAAGAGGGTTCAATCAGTGGCGCTGGTGTCGGCTTAACGATAACCAAAAAATTAATTGAATCTCTGGGTGGGGAAATTATTGTTAAAAGTGAATTAGGTAAGGGCAGTGAATTTGTTTTGAGATTGCCCACAGAATTAACAAAAAAATATTGTGGGTAATTACTAGAATGTAGAGTAGGGGAATAATGGTGCCGCCCCCGAGACTCGAACTCGGACACCGTAGGGCACCAGAACCTAAATCTGGCGTGTCTACCAATTCCACCAGAGCGGCGTAGCGCGCTATTATAGTCAAGTATCGTTATCAATCAAGATACCGGACTGAAATAGCGCAATAATTCTCGTCACCATCAAAAATATATGTTATTTTCGCCCGCTTTTAATCCGAGTGATCTCAAATTTTTCAGGTAAATTATTGGGACAGATGATTCCCAGAGGTTTGTATGCAAGTATCAGTTGAATCAGGTGAAGGTTTAGAGCGTAAACTAATCGTAGAAGTGCCGGCAGAAAACGTCACGGAAAAAGTAGAAAAGCGTCTGAAGGAGATTTCCCGCCAGGTTCGACTCGATGGTTTCCGCCCCGGAAAAGTACCAATGAAAGTCGTGAAGCAGCGTTTTGGCGTTCAGGCCCGCCAGGATGTTTACGGCGAGATTATCCAGGCGACTTTCTACGAGGCGGCTTCTCAGGAAAAACTGACACCCGCTGGAGAACCTTCCATCGAAATCAATGATGACAACGATAGTGGTGGGTTCAAGTATACAGCCAGTTTTGAGGTGGTTCCTGAAGTTGTATTAGCTGACCTTGCCGATGCCGAGGTTGAAAAGCCGGTTGCTGAGGTAACGGATGCCGATGTTGAAGCCATGTTCGATAAGCTGAGAAAACAGCGCACTACCTGGAACGAGGTTGATCGGGCTGCTCAAAATGACGACAAACTCGATATAAGCTTTAAAGGCATTATGGATGGTGAAGCATTTCAGGGTGGCTCAGCAGAGAATACACCATTGGTGCTGGGTTCCGGTTCCATGATTGATGGTTTTGAATCAGGTCTGCTCGGGGCTTCCAAAGGTGACGAAAGAACACTCGAGCTGAAATTTCCTGACGAATATCATGCCCAGGACCTGGCAGGCAAGGACGTAACTTTCGAGGTCACCGTCAATTCCGTTTCCGAGCCGGTATTACCTGAAATTGACGAGGAATTTGTTAAGTCTCTGGGCGTTGATTCAGGTACTGAAGAAGATCTGCGTGAAGAAGTGACCAGTAACATGAAGCGCGAGCTTGCCCAGAAGAT
>JARRJW010000233.1:0-5940 GCA_037388785.1 Gammaproteobacteria bacterium | reverse complement strand
TTTGAAGACAATGTCTACTTTCGACAGACATGCGAAAAAGTTATCAAAAGCCGCGAGTTTGTAGTGGCTGAACTGGAAAGATTGGGTTTTTATGTGATTCCCTCGGCGGCAAACTTCATTTTTGCCAGACCTTCCGGCGATTCTGCGCAGGCGCTGGCGGATGCGCTGAGAGAGAGGGGCATCATAGTGCGCTATTTCAATAAGCCTCGCATTAATGATTTTCTAAGAATTACCATCGGCAATGAAGAGCAGAATCAGGCTTTGATTGAGGCACTTAAGGCGATTGCCTCGTAAAAATTAAAATACCTTCAAATTAACGAAGACTAGCGTTTGACGGTCTTTCCTGAATGACAGCGGTCAATTCCATATCACTAGAGCCGCGCATGGCATGAATTCGGGCTTTCGATCCAGGTTGCATAGTGGCGACCAGGTTGAGAATTTCAAATGCCGAGTAAAGCTCTTTGTCGTTTATTCGAGTGATGATATCCCCCGGCCGTAAACCGGCTCTGTAGGCAGCTCCATTCTCCAATACGCCTGATATTAATACCCCATGTTGCGATTGTAGTGCATAGGCGCGGGCCAGTTCCGGTGTGATATCCTGCCCGGCGATGCCAAGCCATCCGCGGACAACATGTCCGGTCTCAACAATTTGTTGCATGACACCCCTGGCAAGATCAGCTGGTATGGCAAAACCAATACCATGGGAGCCACCGGTTTTCGAGAAGATGGCGGTACTGATACCAATGATGTCGCCATGGGCGTTAATCAGGGCACCACCGGAGTTGCCGGGATTGATTGCAGCATCAGTCTGGATAAAATTTTCAAAGGTGTTAATACCCAGCTGACTTCTTCCGGTGGCGCTGACAATACCCTGGGTTACCGTCTGTCCAACGCCGAAAGGATTGCCAATTGCCAGGACAACATCACCGACCTTCAGGTGCTGGGAACGGGCAAAGCTGATTGCCGGCAGGTTATCATGGTCGACCTTAAGTACGGCCAGGTCTGTATCCTTGTCTACGCCGATGATATCCGCATCAAGAGTTTGGCCGCTGGCCAGCACCACGCGTATTGCATCGGCACCTTCAATTACATGGTTGTTGGTTAACAGATAGCCTTTGGTGTCAATGATTACGCCGGAACCCAGGCTATTTTCACGTTTACGGCGAATCTGGCTTAAGGCATCACCAAAAAGCTGTTGAATGACAGGGTCGTTGAAATAAGGGGTCACTCTTTCTGTAGTGAATTTGGTTGTATAGATATTGACTACAGCCGGTGCTGCTTTGGCTACTGCATCAGCATAGGATACCGGGCCACTTAACCTATCCATTGTCATGCCGGTGACAGGGGCTTCTATTACTTCCAGCTGATCTTCCTGAAGCAATTCGGGATTGATGACAATGATCAGGAAAGCTGCGGCTAGCCCTGCACCGATCGAGGTGGCAAGAAATGTCAGGAAACGCTGGATTTTCATAAATACAATTGACTATGATTGAAGCCTAATACTATAGCGCTTAGCAGTGTGTGGGTCGAATATGGCGACGCTTGAAGAAATAACAAATTACTGTGATGGTTTTCTGCAGTCGGAAAACTTTAAGGATTACTGTCCTAATGGTTTGCAGGTTGAGGGTGAACAGGATGTGAATCAGTTGGTGACTGCGGTCACCGCTTCCAAGGCTGCCATTGAGGCTGCTATAGACCTGAATGCTGACATGCTTCTGGTTCACCATGGGTTCTTCTGGAAAAATGAACAAGCCGTTTTGACGGGTATGAAAGGTGACCGTATCAAGGCACTGATGCAAAATGAAATTTCTCTCGTGGCCTATCATTTACCACTCGACGTTCATCCTGAGGTGGGTAACAACGCGCAGTTGGCCAGGCGTTTGAAGTGGAATAATGCGCAGGCGATTTCCGAGGATGGTTTGCTTTGGCAGGTGAAACTTGTAGAGCCGCTTTCAGCCTGCGGATTGAGTCAGCTGTTATCAGGTGCGCTGGACAGGGAGCCAATGCATATCGCCGGTGGTCCGATGCAGTTTAATACCATTGGCTGGTGTACCGGTGCGGCGCAGTCATATATTGATCAAGCGGTTGATGCCGGCTGCCAGGCTTTTATTTCCGGGGAAATTTCTGAAAGTACCACGCATGCGGCACGTGAATTGGGCGTCCATTATTTTTCAGCAGGCCACCATGCTACAGAACGCTATGGTGTTCAGGCGCTGGGTCAGCACCTGGCAGAAAAATTTGCCGTTTCACATCAATTTGTTGAAATTTCAAACCCAGTATGAAACATTTCAAACAGTTTTAGCGGACAGGTAGTATCGATGTCGAACAAAAAAAGAGGCATTATGCTGAAAAGTCTTGATTACCAGGACGAAGGCATGCAGGAATTGATCAACCCGGTTCCACTGGAGTTGATTGGCAGTGAAGACGCAGATTTGGAAATTGATATTGAAATTTCTGATCAGGATTTGCAGGGAAGTGATGCGGTAAAGGATGTCATTGAAATGCTGCAGGATACCATGGAAATTTTGGATAAAACTTAGCGTTTTGCCGGTTTTCATTATTAAAATTCACATATAACCTTGACGTTATAGTGTCTATCAAGCAAAATCCCGGGAATTTATTGGAATTAAATCAGTATATTCTCATTCTCTGATTTAGCTTTTCAATCTCAAGAATCTTTTCACGATCGGGAGTCAATCAAATGGGCGCAACTGGCGTTGATCTAAAAAGACGCCGAATGCTTTTAACTGCTACAAGCGCAGTTGGAGCTGTCGGTGTAGGCTTTGCAGCCGTTCCCTTTCTTGCTTCATGGAATCCAAGTGCCAAGGCCAAGGCGGCCGGTGCTCCAGCTGAAGCAGATATTAGTAAACTCGAATCAGGGCAATTACTGCGTGTCAAATGGCGTGGTAAACCAGTTTGGGTTATCCGTAGGACGGAAAAAAACCTGGCTGACCTGGAAAGCCTGAACGATAAATTGGCTGATCCTGATTCTCAGGCTCCACAGCAGCCTGGCTACTGCCAGAACAAGAGCCGTTCTATCAAGCCTGAGTAAATGGTTGCAGTTGGTATCTGTACACACCTTGGTTGTTCACCGACCTATCGTCCGGATGTGGCTCCTGCCGACCTGGGCCCTGAATGGAAAGGTGGCTTTTTCTGCCCTTGTCATGGTTCTACTTTTGATCTCGCCGGACGCGTTTATTCAGGTGTGCCTGCACCGACTAATCTGGTGGTTCCACCTCATCAGTATTTATCAGACAGTGTCATTTTGATTGGTGTTGATGGAGGTGAGTCCTGATGAGTCGCATGCAGAATTTTGTGGGATGGATTGATGATCGCTTCCCTTTAACCAAAGTTTGGAATGAGCATCTGGCCCAGTATTATGCGCCTAGAAATTTCAACTTCTGGTATTTCTTCGGTTCACTGGCACTGCTGGTTCTGGTTAACCAGATTGTTACAAACCTGATGCGGGCTTGGCCTTTGCTTCAGTTGAATACATCATGCGTGATGTCGACTGGGGCTGGTTGCTGCGTTATCTGCATTCAACTGGTGCCTCGGCATTTTTTGCAGTGATTTACCTGCATATGTTCCGTGGTCTGATGTACGGTTCTTACCGCAAGCCGCGTGAATTGCTCTGGATCATCGGTGTGGTTATTTACCTTGCCATGATGGCCACAGCTTTCATGGGTTACCTGTTACCTTGGGGACAGATGTCTTTCTGGGGTGCGCAGGTGATTGTCAACCTGTTTGCAGCTGTTCCATTTGTTGGAGAAGAGTTATCGATCTGGATTCGTGGTGACTATGTAATTTCAGATGCTACGCTAAACCGTTTCTTTGCGTTCCACTTCCTGTTGCCGTTTGTGCTGGTTGGACTGGTCTTTCTGCACATCGTGGCTTTACACAAGGTTGGGTCCAATAATCCTGATGGCGTGGAAATCAAGAAAAACAAGGATGAAAACGGTATCCCTAAGGATGGTATTCCTTTCCACCCTTACTACACGGTTAAAGACATCGTGGGAGTCGTTGGCTTCCTGATTATTTTCCTGGGTATTGTTTTCTTTGCTCCGGACTTCTTTGGGTTGTTCCTGGAAGCGCCTAACTTTGAACCGGCTAACCCGCTGAAAACGCCTGATCACATTGCACCAGTCTGGTACTTTACGCCTTTCTACGCAATGTTACGTGCGGTACCGCCAATGTTTGGTTCGCAGTTCCCGGGTGTGGTAGTGATGTTTGCGGCTATTCTGGTCATGTTTTTCCTGCCATGGTTGGACAAGAGCCCGGTTAAATCAGTCCGTTACAAAGGCCCTGTCTTTAAAGCGGCGCTCGCGGCATTTGCTGTTACTTTTGTAGTATTGGCCTATCTCGGATTGAAGCCAGCATCGCCAATCCTGACGCTGTTGGCGCAGATCTTCACGGCCCTGTATTTTGCTTTCTTCCTGCTGATGCCTTGGTACAGCAAGATCGACAAAACCAAACCAGAACCTGAGAGGGTAACAGGATGAGAAAATTAATTGGATTCATTATTCTTTCTGTTTTGCCGGTAATTGGTTACTCAGCCGGCGGTGGTAATGTCCATCTTGAACAGGCTAACTATGACTTGACTGATCAGGCTTCACTGCAACGTGGTGCCAAGTACTTTGTCAATTACTGCATGGGATGTCACTCAGCCAAGTATGTTCGCTATGAATCAGTGGCTAATCATGCCGGTCTGACTGAAGATGAAGTTAAAAACAATCTGATGTTCGACGAGTCAAAGAAAATTGGACAGCAGATGGTCAGTGCAATGGCCCCCAATGATGCTTCACGCTGGTTTGGTACGGCTATCCCGGACTTGACCCTGACAGCTCGTCTGAAGCATGGCGGTGGCGACTGGATTTACACTTACCTGAAAAGCTTCTATGTTGATGACTCCCGTCCCACAGGTGTAAACAATATCGTATTCCCTGATGTGGGTATGCCTCATGTTCTGGTTGACCTTCAAGGTCTGCAGAAAGCCAATTTCAAGATCGAAACCGATGCTGATGGTAATGAGCACAAGATCTTTGAAGGGTTTGAACAGATTGAGGCAGGTGCCATGTCATCAGAAGAATATGACAGCATGGTTCGCGATTTGACTAACTTCATGGTCTGGGCTTCTGAACCAATGAAACTCGAACGCCAGCGTTTGGGATATTGGGTAATCGGTTTCCTGGTAATCCTGTTCGTCCTGGCTTACCTGCTTAAGAAGGAATATTGGAAAGATATTCATTGATTAACCTGTTCAGATAATCAACCAACCACAAAAGGCATACAGTTATCTGGTATACTGTATGCCTTTTTTCATTTTCAAGATTAACGGTGTTTTGTTTTTTACAAACACCTCATCATGCTGAAAAAATTCAAGATTCAATAAGCTCAGGAGAAATTGAATGGCTGTTGTGGCAAATAAACGATCAGTGATGACTCTTTATTCGGACCCTACCTGTATCCACAGTCACAGGGTACGTTTTGTGTTGGCCGAAAAAAATGTCACGGTTGAAATTATTGACTCTGATCCACTGAATCCGCCTGAAGATGTTGTAGATTTGAATCCTTACGGATCACTGCCAACAATTCTGGACCGGGATTTAACCCTTTATGATTCAAGAATCATCATGGAATACCTTGATGAGCGATTCCCACATCCTCCTTTGTTGCCGGTTGATCCTGTTAATCGCGCAGCCTCACGTCTTTACCTTCATCGTGTTGATCATGACTGGTACAGCAAAGTTGAGATCATTATTAAAGGTGGGAAGGCCGCCACAGCTGCGAGAAAGGAATTACGTGAAAGTCTTATCACTACGGTACCGGTATTCGAGGCGATGGATTATTTTATGAGCGAAAGCTTTTCTATTGTCGATGCCAGTATTGCGCCATTGTTGTGGCGTTTACCAGTGTTGGGCATTGAACTGCCCACGGCGGCCA
>JARRJW010000232.1:0-3497 GCA_037388785.1 Gammaproteobacteria bacterium | reverse complement strand
TAGGAGGCGGAGCTGAGCGCCATAAGATTCATTACTTCTGAATCATTTCCCTGTTACATATACTAGTACTCCCAGGGATAGATACATTGATCTGGATCAATATATTATTTCGCATGGGATTTTTTCCAGCCAAAATATCCCGCTGAGTAATTCCAAACCTTGGTGTAGCCCATGTCCTGCAGTGTTTTCGCAGCTAATGGGCTGCGCAGACCACCGCCGCAATAGACCACAATCGGCGTGTCTTTTGATACAGCATGCGATTGAATGTCAAACTCCAGCCAGCCTCGGCTGATGTTGATATTTTGCGGCGCATCTATGCTGCCTCCATGTTTGTTGATTTCACCCCGGGTGCGGATATCAACCAGGACCAGGTCAGGTTCATTATTGATCATGGCTTTTAAATCTTCTGTTTTAATCGTCGTTGTGACTTTTTCAGCTGCGGCCATCAGAGACTTGCCTGAAGGGATAACTGATGTTTCAGCCAGGGCAGTGCTGGAAAAAACGAAAAGCATTAACAGCAGGTAAATTTTCTTCATGATGTTCAGTCCATCCATTATGTTATCTGTGTAGTTATTTATCTATTTTAGAGGTGTTCTGGCAATAGCCCAAAGCTGAATGACTATGTCGCTATTGTGTTTAAACAGGTTGGCTATTGCATTAGCAGTTGATCCTGTAGTGACAACATCATCAATAATGGCAATGTGGCCTGGCAAGTGTTTGTTTTCAAGCCTGAATGCCTGTTTCAGGTTGTTCAGCCTGGCCTGTTTATTCAGCAGGTGTTGGGAGGCTGAATTAACTCTTCGCGTCACCAGTTTGTGATTAACCTCAATGTTGAGCTGTTGACCAATCTGGTTAGCCAGCCATAAAGCCTGGTTGAAACCACGTTGACGAGTTCTTGCAGGGTGAAGTGGCACCGGTACCAGTAAATCCGGTTTTACAATATTGCCCCTGGTGAGTTTCCGGCAAAAAAGGTCAGCCAGTACTTTGCCGCTGGTCATGTTGCCAGAGAATTTGAAGTTTCTGACCAGGTTGATGATCTCTTCGCGGTATTGATAGGGAATAAAACTGCTGTGAAACCTGGGCGGTGAGGTTTGGCAGGCAGGACAGAGTACCTGCGCTTGGGTGGCTAATGGCAGCGAACAGCACTGGCAGCATTGCTGATTATCACGAAGTTTATCGGTGCAAGCCTGACAGATCGATAAATTATCCGAGCCGGGTGCCCCGCAAATCAGACATGAGGGCAAAAAGAGTTTATTTTGTACATTTTTTATACATTTGTTAATCATGGCGACCTTCCTTGGTTGACAGATGATGCAGAGACTTTACACTGCCTTTTCGACAAAATCACCTGGACTATCGATGATCACAAGACATGACTGGACCGTTGAGGAAATAGAATCTCTCCTGGATCTGCCTTTTAATGACCTGCTGTTTAAGGCACAGTCGGTTCACCGTGAACAGTTTGACCCCAATCAGGTTCAGGTCAGCACCCTGTTGAGTATCAAAACCGGTGCTTGTCCGGAAGACTGTGGTTATTGCTCACAAAGTGCCCGGTATGACACCGGCCTGGAGCGCGAACGTCTTATGCCACTGGATGAAGTGATATCCAATGCCCAGCAGGCCAAGGAAAAGGGAGCAACCCGTTTCTGTATGGGGGCTGCCTGGCGCAACCCGACTGACAAGAATCTGGAAAAGGTTGTCGAGATGGTCAGCGCGGTACGTGAGCTTGGTATGGAAACCTGTGTGACACTGGGTATGCTCAACCAGCAACAGGCTCATCGACTGAAAGAGGCGGGTCTGGATTATTACAACCATAATCTCGATACCTCGCCCGAATTTTACGGTAATGTGATTACCACACGTACTTATCAGGATCGCCTCGATACGATTTCACATGTACGTGACGTTGGTATCAATGTCTGCTCCGGTGGCATTCTGGGCATGGGGGAATCACGTCGGGACAGGGCATCGATGCTGTGTGAGCTGGCAAACATGGAAAAACATCCCGAGTCAGTTCCAGTCAACATGCTGGTCAAGATTGAGGGAACACCATTGTTTGAGAATGCCGAGCTCGATCACCTGGAATTTATCCGGACAATTGCTGTTGCCCGCATACTGATGCCTGCTTCCTACGTTCGCCTTTCTGCCGGTCGAACAGATATGAACGACGAAACGCAGGCGCTATGCTTTTTTGCCGGTGCAAATTCCATCTTTTATGGCGATCAATTATTGACAACGGATAACCCTGAAACGGATAAAGATCGTCACCTGTTCAAGCGTCTGGGAATCAACATGGAAGAAAAAGTGGAAATGGAAGTCAAGGCGGCTAAAACCTGCCACAACCCCGAGACGCCAATAGCAGAATCTTCTCTGTCTTAACGGTCTATGACAGTCTTCAGATTTTTTTACATCGCTTAAGTTGAATGTGAAAACTTAGCCGATATGCGGTGGGTAGGTTTGCCGAGACTTCAATGAATACAGCTGAACTTGAAAACGATATTGTTCAACGTAAATCCAGTTCGCTATACCGTGCGCGCTTGACAGTAAATTCAGCGACGGGGCCTTTAATTGACGTTAATGGTAAGCGCTTACTATCTTTTTGTTCTAATGATTACCTGTCTTATGCCAATCATCCGTCATTGAAAAAGGCTTTTGTGAATGCTGCTGAAAAATGGGGCGTGGGCAGTGGTTCGGCACACCTGGTCACCGGGCACAGCCAATTGCATGAAGAGCTTGAGGAAAGACTCGCGGAATTTACCGGTCGCCAAAAGGCTCTGCTTTTCTCATCAGGTTACATGGCAAATCTTGCACTGATCAATGCATTTACCGATAAAGAGGACCAGCTTTACCAGGATCGTTTGAACCATGCGTCATTGATTGATGCCGGTAACCTGAGTCCTGCGAAAATGCGACGTTATCAGCATAACGATGTAACTTCTCTGAAGCGAATGTTATCCACACAGGAATCCGCTAAAAAAATGATCGTCACTGATGGCGTATTCAGTATGGATGGTGATATCGCTGCCCTTGATCAGCTTGCCAAAACCGCGCTGGATAGCAACGCACTTCTGGCTGTAGATGATGCACATGGCTTTGGCGTACTGGGTGACACAGGTGCTGGCAGTGTTGAGCATTTTCATCTGAATGCCAGTCAGGTACCACTGTTAATGTGTACGCTTGGAAAAGCTATGGGATGTGCCGGGGCGTTTATCGCTGGTGATGCTGTTTATATTGAAACCCTGATACAAAAAGCACGCAGCTACATTTACACCACGGCACAACCTCCCGCAATTGCAGCAGCGGCCCTGGCTGCAATAGAACTGCAAACCCTGGAAAGCTGGCGCAGGGAAAAAGTGCTGGCGTTGGCAAAACGCTTCAAGCAGGGGGCGATACAACTCGGTTTGCCGATGGCCGATTCCTTAACTCCAATTCAGCCGCTTATCATTGGCAGTGCCCAGGCCGCCACTCAGTGGGCTCAGGCATTACGTGACAAAGGC
>JARRJW010000231.1:0-3508 GCA_037388785.1 Gammaproteobacteria bacterium | reverse complement strand
AGCTGTTGACTAATGCTGGTGCCGGAGCTGCTTCTGAATAGGCAGGATAATAAAGAATGATTGCTCATGATTAAACAGGCATCATCTTAGTGGACTTCATTTGACTGACTTTACCTGGCCTGACTGTTTTCAGCCATCTCTATCGCTATTTGAATCGCCATCAGCAGGCTGCCAGGGTCAGCCTTGCCAGTGCCTGCCAGTTCAAGCGCAGTGCCATGATCCACCGATGTGCGAATGATGGGCAGCCCAAGTGTAATATTGACCGCTTCACCAAAGCCCATGTGTTTTAAAACCGGCAGTCCCTGGTCATGATACATGGCAAGTATGACATCGGCTTTTTGCATGACCTTCGGCGTGAATATGGTGTCTGCCGGCAAAGGCCCTACAAGATTAAACCCTTCCTGGTTAAGTTTGTCGATAACAGGCATGATAGTGTCAATTTCTTCAGTGCCAAGATGACCATTTTCACCGGCATGTGGATTCAAGCCACATATATAGATAGCAGGGTGTTCAAGTGCAAACCTTGCGATCAGGTCAAAATGGATAATGCGAATAACCTGTTCGAGACTTTCCCTGGTAATTGATTGACTGATTTGGCTGACCGGCAGGTGGGTGGTTGCCAGGGCTACACGCAAACCCGGACAGGTCAGCATCATCACCGGGTCAGCCTGTAACAGCTCTGCAAGGTATTCAGTATGTCCGGTAAAAGGCATGCCGGCATCATTGATAATGCCCTTGTGAACCGGCGCTGTAACCATGCCATCACACAAACCTGATTGGCAGGATGTCACGGCCTTTCTTAAAGTCTCAAGTACATAAGCGGCATTATGTGGATCAAGCTTGCCGGGCTCAACTTTATCGACCAGTTTTACTGGCAGAATATTCATGCTGTTTGTTTTTATATGATGAGAAGCGAAATTTTCTGGCAGCAGGTTTAAATCAAGTGAGACGCCAAGCAATGCGGCTCGTTCTTCAAGCAGGTCAGGATCAGCAAAAAACACCAGTTGTGCTTCAAGATTTTTATTGGCGATATTGATACACAGGTCAGGCCCGATACCGGAAGGTTCTCCCGGTGTCACTGCGAGAATGGGTAAACGCTGATGAATCAATGCAGAAAAGCTTTATTGCGGGTCAAGACGAATTTCAATATAGGCTTCGTCGCGCAGGCGCCTGAGATAAAGATCAGTAGCTTCCTTGGCTTTACGTTCGACAATAATTTCACGGGCCTCGGAACGCAGGATTTTTTCAGAATTATCATGTTGGCGACGGTCCAGAACCTGAACAATATGCCAGCCAAACTGGGTACGGAATGGCTCGCTTATTTCACCGGGCTCAAGTTTGTCCATGACATCCTGGAATTCTTTGACAACACTGCCAGGTTCTACCCAGCCAAGTTCACCACCCTTGATGGCAGAGCCCTTGTCATCTGAATGGGAGCGTGCCAGCTTGGCAAAATCATCGCCACCTTCAAGACGGAAATGCAACTGTTCCAGGCGGGTGCGGGCATCCTCATCAGAGACCATTTCACTGGTATTTATCAGGATATGACGAGCCTTGGTCTGGGTGATAAATGCGTTGCTGCCACCTTTGATGTCAGCCAGTTTGATAATGTGAAAACCACTTGAACTTCGGATTGGGTTACTGATTTCACCCTTGGACATTTTTAAAACGATGTCTGCAAACAGGGAAGGCAACTCGCTGCTTTTCAGCCAACCGAGGTCACCACCTTCAAGCGCCTGCCGGCCATTGGAATACTGGATAGCCAGCGAAGTAAAGTCAGCGCCGTTATTGAGTTCGTTAATAAGTTGAATGGTGCGTTTTTTGGCCTGTGCCAGGCGTTCCGGCGAAGAGCCCTCGGGAACGGCTATGAGTATGTGCTGGATTCTGAATGCGCTGTTCTTTTTACCGATTTGCGAATCTTGTTTAAGCAGGTTATCAATCTCAGCTTCAGAAACGTTGATCTTGTTGATAATCTCCTGACTTTTCAATCGTGTCAGCATGATTTGTTTTTTAAGCTGGTTTCTGAAGGCTTTAAAGCTCATGCCATCCGCCTGAAGGGATTCTCGCAGTTCCGGCAGGGTCAGGCCGTTTTTCTTGGCAATGTTACCGATCATGGTTGCCATCATGTCCGGAGTGACATCAATACCAACTTTTTCAGCTTGATCCAGTTGCAGGCGTTCAGTAATAAGTTTATCCAGCACCTGTGATTCAATTGCCGAGCGTGGCGGAACCGGCCTGCCGGCCTGTTGGAAGCGTTCCAGGATATTATCAATCTCGCGGTCAAGTTCGCTGCGGGCTATCAGGCTGTCATTGACGATCGCGACGATATGGTCAACCTCGATGCCGTCGGTGAGTGCAACAGCAGAGACATTTGAAGAAAAAATACTGGCGAGTAAAAAGCCGGCGCTAATAAGAAAGTGACGCATTACTGGTAATTCCTGCGGTTAAAACCCTCAATGGAATCTTCAAGTACTGAGTCGATATCATCGCCAATATTGGCAAAACCTCTTAACTCAAGCTGCATGTAGAATCCCAGGTTGTTGTCCTGGCTGGTATCTGTCTGGTAATCACGCACCAGGAAGCGAAAGCGCCAGCAACAACTGCTGCCATGCTCAATGCCGGCGAGTGACTCAATGGCGCGTTCTTCCGACCATGAGTAGTAGGAATGACCAACCAGGCGTGTATTGTAACCCACCGGCCAGTAAGCAGAGAACTTGGTGAACTCCTGGTTGGCAGCATCGTCAAACTGGTAACGGGCACTGAACAGACGTTGCTGATCGTCCTCATATCTGGTCCTGAGGTATGACTTTTCCATATCAGAATCATCCCATTGCAAACCACCGTCGAGATACCAGAATGGCGCTGGTTTGCTTGAAAGCGTGAAGATATAAGGTGAAGTGTTTTCCGTTTCAATGGGCGAGGTTGCTGACAGGCCGACTTCACGGTCTTCAAAATAAAATATCTGTCCCAGTGTCATGGCTAAATATTGTTGGCCAGTTTGATCTGAAAGGAAGCGGGTAGTCACCGCAGCGGTAAGCTGGTTGGCATCGCCTATACGATCTGATCCAGAGAAGCGATTTTCACGGAACAGGCTATTAGGCCCAAAAGTATATAGACCCGTATCGAATCGAGGTATGTCGTCCTGGTTTTCCTCGGGCGTGTAAACATAGAAAAGGCGCGGCTCAAGCGTTTGAGTAGTTTGCTGGCCAAACCAATTGGTGTCACGGTCAAAGAACAGGCCGCTGTCGAGGCTGAATGTCGGTACCGTGCGGTCAATCGAGGACGACTGGTTGGCAGCAGTGTTTTCCAGGTCGTATGTAGTGTAGCGCAACGTGGCTTTGGGTTTGACAAAGCCCCAGCTGCGGTTCCAGTCGTAGGTTACAGAAGGGGCCAGATCAAAACGGCCACCTTTGACCAATGAGTCGTGGTCAAAATACGAGTAATCGGCAACCAGGTCGCCGCTAAAATCAGTCTCGCCAAAATAACGGCTTGAATTCATGCGTACCTG
>JARRJW010000230.1:3547-5849 GCA_037388785.1 Gammaproteobacteria bacterium | reverse complement strand
GATTCAAACCGGTCGCAGTTAACAGCTTTACTGGAAAGATTGAGCAAACGACCGGCCTCACCGGGATGCGGTGTCATGATCACAGGTCGGTTATCAAATTTCACAGGATGCTCACTGAAAAGGTTTAAACCATCGGCATCAAGTACCAACGGCCTGTCATCCGTGATTACCGTTTCATACATCGATTTAGCCCAGTCATCTTTACCCAGTCCCGGTCCCAGTACAACAACACTGACTTTGCCCAAAAGTTTCCTGAGTGAATCCGCCGACTCAACAGCATGCACCATGATTTCAGGCCTGCCAAGGTTAAGTGTTGATGCTTGTGATGCCCGGGTAGCAACTGAAACAAGTCCAGCGCCACTTCTTAATGCTGCCTCGGCACTTAAACGCGCAGCACCTGAAAATCCTGCGTTACCGCCGACGATCAGCACGTGACCGAAATCGCCCTTGTGGGAAGCACGCGATCTTAAAGCAATCGAGTAAACAATCCCTGCTTCAAGCCAATAAAAGTTACCGTCAAATCAGCACGTATCGCTGATCCGAGGACCTGTCCGGAATCAGCATGCAGACCGGATGGCAAATCAAGTGACATGATCGGCAAAGCAAAACGGTTGATAGCCTCTATAGCTTCAGCCCAGTCACCTTTAACCGGGGCATTTAGTCCAGTACCCAGCAATGCATCAACCAGGACATCTGCATCAAGCAACTTTGGCAATGTCTTGCTTTCGTGCACGATTCCACCTGCACGCAGGTATTCATCACGATATCGACGAGTTTCATCCGACATTTTCTGATAATCACCCAGTTCGGTGATAGTGACATTTAAACCACTTAGCTGCGCCTGCAAGGCCACCACAAAACCATCACCGGCATTATTGCCACTGCCACAGACCAGGTGAATTGCCTTTGCATCCGGCCAGCGTTTCATCATGACATCAAAAGCGGCCCTGCCAGCCCTACCCATCAGCTCATATCCGGAAATACCAAAATGGTTGATGGCCAGCTCATCAAAATGCCTGACCTGCGCTGCGGTATAAAGTGCATACGGCAGATCATCAGTGGTTGGCATTATTCGATACTCTGTCATATGGTTACCTTTGACTTTGGCCTTGGCATTTCATAAATAGCCTGTAGACACTCTTAAAACGTGGACAGTTCAACACTACAACAACTCGCCGACAATATTAAGCACTGGGGCATCGAACTCGGTTTTCAAAAAACCGGGATTACCGATACCAACCTGGTTGATGCCGAGAAACATCTGCAAAGCTGGCTGGATAAAAATTTCCATGGCGAAATGCACTACATGCAAAGCCATGGAAAAAAACGCACCCGGCCGGAACTCCTGGTTGAGCAAACGGTTCGCATTATTTCCTGTCGTATGGATTACCTGCCAGAAGAGAACCATTCACCTGGCGAAATACTCGAAGACAAGAGCCGTGCCTTTATATCCCGATACGCACTCGGGCGCGATTACCACAAACTGATGCGACAACGTTTAAAAAAACTGGCTGAAAAAATAAACCGGTTTATTTCAGAGCAGGCTTTCAGTTACCGGGTATTTGTCGATTCAGCACCGGTGATGGAAAAAGCCATTGCAGAAAAAGCCGGCCTGGGCTGGATCGGCAAACACACCAACCTGATTGATCGCAATGCCGGGTCATGGTTTTTCCTCGGTGAAATTTATACCAATTTGCCTTTACCGGTCGACTCGCCTGGCAGCGCTCACTGTGGTGACTGCAGTGCCTGTATCGATATCTGTCCTACTGATGCGATCATAGCCCCCTATCAACTCGATGCTAGACGCTGTATTTCCTACCTGACAATAGAGCTTAAAGGCTCAATACCCATCGAATTCCGGTCAGCAATAGGTAACCGCATATATGGCTGTGATGACTGCCAGCAGGTCTGCCCCTGGAATCGCTTTGCCCAATACACCAAAGAAAAGGATTTCCTGCCAAGAAACAATCTCGACACCGCAACACTACTTGAACTGTTTAACTGGGATGAGGAACAGTTTCTCAGTAAAACCGAGGGCTCAGCAATAAGACGAATAGGCTACGAACGCTGGCTGAGAAACATTGCTATTGCACTGGGCAACGTGACAACCGATAGCGATGAAACTTCTGCATCAGATATTTTATCCGCTCTGGCCAAAAAGCGGCGGACCACTTCATCAGCGATGGTGCAGGAGCATATCGACTGGGCGATAGCAAATCTTGCTTGACTATACACAGAAACAGGCCTGAATCAGTCCTGAATCAGGAAATTCTGCCGGTAATAAACCAATTCATCGATAGAG
>JARRJW010000230.1:0-3524 GCA_037388785.1 Gammaproteobacteria bacterium | reverse complement strand
TTTTTTCGAACTTCTTGTAAATATCAGGTCGCCAGCGCTTGGCAAGTTCTTTAACGGTACTGACATCCAGGTTACGGTAATGAAAATAGGCTTCAAGTTCCGGCATAAGACGCGCCATAAATCTCCGGTCCTGACAGATGCTGTTGCCACACATCGGCGAGACTCCCGCAGGCACCCACTCCTTGAGAAAGTCCAGCGTCTGAAGTTCTGCTTCACGTACGGTAAAGCGGCTTTCCTTGACCCGCTGAGTCAAGCCTGATTTGCCATGCTGGTTGGTATTCCATTCGTCCATGTTATTCATGATTTCATCAGGTTGATGAATTGCCACTACAGGACCTTCGGCCAGATGATTGAGGTTTTCATCAGTCACCAGGGTAGCAATTTCGATAATTACATCCTCCTGCGGTTCAAGACCCGTCATTTCAAGGTCCGTCCAGATCAGGTTAGTTTCAGACTGTGGCATGAGAATTCCTTAAATGTCTCAGTTTTTTTCGTTGCTTAGTAATGTAAAATTCAATTTTATAAAGTTTAACAGAATGAGAAACAAGTGAAATGAATGAATTTAGCTGGCTTTTTTTAGTTTTCATAGCCTTGGGCCTAACGACAGAGCTCTGGTTAAATCTTCGCCAGAAGAAATATGTCGAGTCTCACATGAACAAGGTACCAGATGCGTTTTCTTCACTGATAACACTTGAAGATCATCAAAAGGCTGCTTTTTACACCTTTGAAAAGCTCAGGTTTGGCAACATCAGCCTGGTGATTGGCGCCCTGATTCTCATT
Source organism: Gammaproteobacteria bacterium (assembly GCA_037388785.1). Lineage (GTDB taxonomy): Bacteria > Pseudomonadota > Gammaproteobacteria > Chromatiales > Chromatiaceae > JABDQZ01. The sequence goes on along the minus strand of JARRJW010000230.1, from coordinate 2,744 downwards.
GCCTGGACACTGGGCGGTGGTATCCAGTATGTATACGAAATTACCAGCGGCTATCAATTCGCTGAGGTTACCCAGGGCACCTTTTTTATACTGGCCATGATGTTATTGATGGCAATTATCGATATACCCATGTCCGCATGGAATACTTTCGTATTAGAAGAAAAATTTGGCTTCAACCGACAAACGCCTGGGCGTTTTGTCAAAGACCTGCTGTTAAGTTTCACACTGACCATAGCAATCGGCGGACCGGTTATCTGGGTCATATTATCTATCATGGCCCAGGCCGGCAGCTTCTGGTGGTTTTATGCATGGGCAAGCTGGATGGCATTCGCTCTGTTCATGACCTGGGCATTTCCAACTTTCATTGCACCATTATTCAATAAATTTAAGCCGTTAGATGATGGTGAACTGCGAGAGCTTCTATCTGCGTTATTAGAACGCTGTGGTTTTCAAAGTAATGGCATGTTTGTCATGGATGGTTCAAAAAGGTCCAGTCACGGTAATGCCTACTTTACCGGCTTTGGCAAAAATAAACGTATCGTGTTTTTTGACACCTTGCTAACCCAATTGACGCCAAGCGAAACCGAAGCAGTGCTGGCTCATGAACTTGGTCATTTTAAACGCAAACATATTCTCAAACGCCTGGTGAGCATGGCCATGTTCACGCTTGCTGGTTTTGCGTTACTCGGTTGGCTTATTGACCAAACCTGGTTTTTCAATGGCCTTGGAGTGTATGAGCAAAACAATGCTCTGGCCCTGCTGTTGTTTGTTTTGGTTGCCCCGGTATTCAGTTTCTTTTTTCAACCTGTGAGCGCCTGGTTTTCCAGGAAACATGAGTTTGAAGCCGATGAATTTGCAGCCGAGCAAGCCAGTGGGTCTGATTTGATCACTGCACTGGTAAAACTCTATCGTGATAACGCCAATACCCTGACAACTGATCCGCTTTATTCCGCGTTTCATCACAGTCACCCACCGGCACCTGTGCGCATTGCACATATTTCTTCTAAAATAAAACCTGTAACCCAACCAACCTAGGAATTGAATGATGAAATTAAGACATTACTTGATGACTTTTATTGCCCTGGTGATGTCAAGCCAGGTTAATGCTTTTGACGTGGAATTTTACCTCGCTCAAGAATGCAGTTCCTGTCATGGATCAGAATATTACACACGTAGCGATAGAAAGATGAAAAGCCTGGGGGCATTAAAAACACACCTGCGTGACCGTTGCAATAATGTAGTGACTGAAAAAATGGACAGCAAAATGCTGGATGCCGTTGTAAAACATTTAAATGAAAAATATTACAGGTTTTAACGGAGACCAAACTGGCCAAACGAAAACTCACCATTCAGCAGCGCAAACGCGTTGCTGCCATACAGGAAAAGCGAAAACTCAAGACAGGTCAGCCAACTGACAACGGGCTGAGCTTTACCGAAAATGAAAAGGCAGAAACCGGACAGGTTGTCAGCAGATTTGGAAAACACCTGGCCGTGCTTCCCGAGAATCCAAACAACTCAAACATTTATCATTGCCAGGTTCGGCAAAACCTTGGTCATATAGCCTGTGGCGACCGGGTTGTCTGGGAAAAAACCCATGACGACCCCAATGTATATGAAGGCATTGTCACTGCAGTCAAAAAACGCGCAACCGTTTTAAGCCGATCCACTTTTAGTGGCGAAGAAAAGCCATTGGCTGCCAACCTGGATCAGTTGATAATCGTGATTGCACCGCAACCAGAACCCAGTGAATACCTGCTGGACCAGTACCTGATTGCTGCAGAACGGGCAAGCATTGATGCCATCATAGCGGTTAATAAGTCCGACCAACTGGATGACATTGAGAAACAGGCGCTCGCAGATCGGTTAAAACCTTACAGGCAGATTGGTTACCCGGTAATATTCATCAGTTCAAAAACCCGTGATGGATTGCACCCATTAAAGGACTTGTTAAAAGAAAAAACCAGCATCTTTGTTGGCCAGTCCGGTGTTGGCAAGTCATCGCTGACCAATGCACTGATTCCAGATCTTGATTTACAGACAAAAACATTATCTGATAAAAACTCACAGGGTCAGCATACGACCTCAGCCAGCACGCTTTACCGACTGGATAACAAAGGATGCATCATTGACTCACCTGGCGTTAGAAGTTTTCGCCTCGGTGATATTGACCAAAGTGATCTCGAAAGCGGCTACCGGGATTTAAGAGCTTATATCGGGCACTGTAAGTTCAGTAACTGCGCTCATGCAAGTGAACCGGGTTGTGCACTTATCGAAGCCAGTGAACAGGGAAAAATATCGGCTTTGAGGCTGAAAAATTTCCTTCATATGCTCAAAGAAATAAAGCAGCCTTAAAGCTTCTATAGTATCTCTTTAACAACATCGGCAATGGCATTAGCCAGTCTTTTGACCTGCGCATCATCCTGTCCTTCCACCATGACACGAATCAGCGGTTCAGTGCCGGAGGGCCTTAACAAAACACGGCCTGTATCTGCCAACTCATTTTCAGCATCAGTCACTGCCTGTTTCATTTTAGCCGCAGCCATAATATCCGCAGCTTTTGCGTCACCCAGTTTTACATTGACAAGAATCTGTGGATATCTGTTTATATCACCACAAAGTTCAGAAAGTGATTTACCGGTTTCAATCATTTCTGCCAGCACCTGTAATGCCGAAATAGTGCCATCTCCTGTGGTCGTTCGGTCTCTGCAGATAATATGTCCTGAAGGTTCGCCACCCAGGATCCA
>JARRJW010000229.1:764-4294 GCA_037388785.1 Gammaproteobacteria bacterium | reverse complement strand
CATGTGGTGTCGAAATAGGAGTAGCCCGGCTCGAGGCCCGACCCACGGCAGACCAGTGCATCGACTGTAAAACTCTCGATGAGATCAAAGAAAAGCAAAAAGCCTGACCGCATTTAAAAACCGGCTCCGCCGGTTTTTTTATGACATGACAGATTCGCCCTCAGCCACTTACACAGGCCGTTTCGCTCCCTCACCCACTGGCCCAATGCATCTGGGCACATTAACCGCTGCCATGGCGAGTTATCTTGAAGCCCGGCATCATAATGGGCAATGGCTCCTCAGAATAGAAGATCTCGATCCTCCCAGGGAAGTACCTGGCTCTGCTAAAAATATTATTAATAAACTGGAGTCACTTGGCTTTGAATGGGATGCCCCAATCCTCTACCAGTCAACCCGAAATGACGCCTATCTGGAAGCAGTTGAAAAGTTATTTTCCCGGCATCTGGCCTACGCCTGCGACTGCAGTCGAAAATCGATCGCTGATGCGCAGCAAAATAAAACCGGGGAATCAATTTATCCAGGCTTTTGCAGACATCGCAATTTACCGCGAACTGGCCAGGTGGCTATTCGTGTAATTACTGCCAATGAACAAATTATTTTCAATGACCTCATACTGGATCAAATTTCATATAATCTGCAGCAACTTAGTGGCGACTTTGTTATTCAGCGCAAGGACAAACTGATTGCCTACCAGCTCGCGGTAGTCATCGATGACGCATTTCAGAACGTTACTGATGTTGTCAGAGGAGCAGATCTTCTGGATTCCACCCCGAGGCAAATTCATTTGCAGAAACTTCTGGAAACTGGCACCCCAACTTATGCCCACATTCCTTTGGTGCTTGATCAAAATGGAGAAAAATTCAGTAAAAGCAGTTTCAATGGTAAAACCCTGGAAAACAACCTTAATTCCCTTGTCAAATCATGGCATCATCTCAGGCAGACACCGGTCGTCGCCGGTGATTTTGAAAACATCAACGATTTCTGGCAGTGGGCGATTGCAAACTGGGATATCACGCGGATAGCTAAAAATGAATGAAAACTCGGCTTCGGCCTACGACATTATCGGCGGAGAAACTGGTGTAAAAAACCTGGTTGATCGTTTTTACGATTACATGGACGAGTTGCCAGAAGCCCAGGGGATTCGCTCTTTACATGCCAAAAGCCTGAAAGGCTCGCGAGAAAAACTGTTTTTGTTTCTTTCTGGCTGGCTTGGTGGACCCGATCTGTATATTCAAAAATACGGCCATCCAATGCTCAGACGTCGCCACCTGCCTTTTCCCATTGGCGTGTCAGAAAGAGACCAGTGGATGTTCTGTATGAAAAAAGCGCTTGCTGACCTGCAGCTACCGAAAGAAATTGAGGAGCAACTGATTAAAGCGTTCTTTCAAACAGCCGATCACATGAGAAATAAACCCGAGCACGATGAAGATAGCGCCGAACTCAAAATATTTTCCCCGACAAATAGTCCTGGGACTAAATAAAAGATAGAGTATCCGGAAAATTATTAAAAACTGCACAACAAACAATAACAATGAATATTTTCTCTACGGCACTTGGCTTAACTAAACAAATTAATGGCTTTGAACTGGTCTGCTATCTGTTAGAACAAATTGAAAAAGAGTTCAAGCCAGTTGATGCGGAAGTTTTTGAAGTTTACGGAGTTTCGGGTGACTACTCGGAACAGGATATTCCGGAAGTCGAAAATATCATTGTGCGGCGCTTCAATTACAGCGGCGGTACCCAAAGAAAAACCTCTGACCGCAGTGAGTTTCACCAGGCGATTCTGTCTGGCAATACACTGATTGTTTATGATAAAGAAAGGCAACTGGAAAAAATCGTCATCCCGGTTCCCAGCAAATCTGGTCCATTACGACTCATAGTAGTCTGTGGCATGGATGAATCACCTGTTCAGCGAGTATCCCTGTTTCAGACCGTTGAACTTTTTTCAAACTTAATCATGCTGCATGACAGCCATGAACGCGACAAGTTAACCGGACTGATGAACCGGCAGACACTCTATGATGTCTATGCCCGTACGATCAAATGGAATTCAGGTGATGAAAACAAACTTTACCTGGCCATTTGTGATATCGATCATTTCAAGCAAATTAATGACACGCATGGACATTTATCCGGTGACAGGGTTTTACTGGATTTTTCCAAGATTCTGGAAAACTGCTTCAGATATAACGATGCCTTGTTTCGTTTTGGTGGTGAAGAGTTCATCGTTCTGTTTCGCTGCCAAAATTCAGATAATGCAAAACAAATTCTTAACCGCTTCAGAGAAACTGTTGCAGAATACCTGTTTGGGGAAATCGGCAACATTACAGTCAGTGTTGGCTTTATTGAATCCTGTACTGAGACTACCGCTAACGATCTGATTGGTAAGGCCGATGTAGCCCTTTACTACGCCAAGGGCAATGGCAGAAACCAGGTTATTAGCTACGACGATATCCAGGCTGATGATAAGCTTTAAAAGTAAGTTTACCCATTTCAAAATTATCACTTAAGGACCCTGTCATGCCCACTGTATCGACGACAGCCTTTTCAGATCAAAAGCCCGGTACATCCGGTTTACGTAAAAAGGTCAAAGTATTTCAGCAACAACACTACCTGGAAAATTTTGTTCAATCGATTTTTGACGCCATTGATGGCGTGGCTAGCAAAACCCTGGTGCTCGGCGGTGATGGTCGCTATTTTAATAAAACAGCCATACAAATCATTGCCCGCATGGCAGCCGCTAACGGTTGTGCCAAACTGATCATTGGCCAGAATGGCCTGCTCTCGACACCTGCTGCCTCGGCAGTAATTCGCAAATATAAAACTGATGGCGGCATCATCTTATCCGCCAGCCACAACCCGGCCGGGCCCGATGAGGATTTTGGCATCAAGTACAACATCAGTAATGGTGGCCCTGCCCCGGAAAAAATCACCGACCGGATCTATGAAATTTCGCAATCCATTAGCCATTACCAGATACTGGAAACTGAAGATCTTAACCTTGAAAAGGCAGGCAGCCTTGCCCTTGAAAACATGCAGGTTGAGATCATTGATCCAGTTGCCGATTATGCTGAACTGATGCAATCAATTTTCGATTTTGAGGCGATACGCGATCTTTTTGCTTCGGGTTTTAGCATGACATTTGATGCCATGCATGCTGTGACCGGCCCCTATGCAAAAACCATCCTGGAACAGCAACTGGGCCCTCCCTCGGGTACGGTTATTAATGGTGTTCCTCTTGAAGATTTTGGCAAGGGCCACCCTGACCCTAACCTGGTCTATGCCGAAGAACTGGTAAAATGCATGTGGGCTGAAAATGCCCCGGATTTTGGCGCTGCATCCGATGGTGACGGAGACCGCAACATGGTACTCGGCCAATCTTTCTTTGTAACACCTTCTGATTCGCTGGCCGTCATGGCGGCTAATGCAACCGATATCCCGGGATACCGCAGCGGCATCGCTGGCGTCGCCCGTTCCATGCCTACCAGTGAAGCCGCTGACCAGGTGGCGAAAAAACTCGGTATCAACGC
>JARRJW010000229.1:0-742 GCA_037388785.1 Gammaproteobacteria bacterium | reverse complement strand
AGGTGGCAAAAAAACTCGGTATCAACGCCTATGAGACACCGACTGGTTGGAAGTTTTTTGGGAATCTGCTGGATGCTGACAAAGTCACGTTATGTGGTGAGGAAAGCTTTGGTACCGGCTCAAACCATGTCCGGGAAAAAGATGGCTTGTGGGCCGTGCTGTTCTGGCTGAACCTGCTGGCTATCAAAAAGCAATCTGTAAAAGATATTGTTGAATCGCACTGGCGTGAATATGGCCGCAACTATTACTCACGTCATGATTACGAAAACCTGGATGCAGAGCTTGCCAAAACCTTTATGTCTGAACTGGAAAACATGCAGCAGGGACTGGAAGGGAAAAAACTTGGCAACCTGAGCGTCAGTTATGCTGATAATTTCAGCTATCACGATGAAGTAGATGGCAGTACCTCTTCCGGCCAGGGTCTGCGGTTTGGTTTTACCGATGGTTCTCGGATAGTGTTCAGGCTGTCCGGTACCGGTACCGTTGGCGCAACACTGAGAATCTATTTTGAGCGTTACACTGACAATCCGTCAGAACTGAACCAGGACACGCAGGAAACACTGGCTGACCTGATCGCTCTGGTTGAGGAAATGATTGATTTGAAAAACCGCAGCGGGCGTGATGGGCCGACGGTAATAACATGATAGAAACTTGATCAGGAAACCGGTTTACTGAAAATGTGTTCGTTGGCGGGAATAGCTAAGCGGTAAGATCACAAACTTGCCAAGCTTGTACCTGCTAA
>JARRJW010000228.1:0-3572 GCA_037388785.1 Gammaproteobacteria bacterium | reverse complement strand
CCTGGGAATGCAGCCGCTGCAAAAAAACCAAAAACAAAGCTATTTAAAAACGATTTCTATTTTCAATTGCTGCACCACAATTCTTCAATCATGTTAAATTACGCTTCTTTTTTCTTTCTGGACAATCACGCATGCTGTTAAACGTTCTGGCAGTGCTGGCAGGTTTTGCCCTACTGGTCTGGGGAGCCGACAGGTTTGTCAGTGGCGCCGCCGGTATCGCCAGAAATTTTGGCATTTCCCCGCTGCTTATCGGTTTGACTATCGTTGGCTTCGGCACTTCCGCGCCTGAAATACTGGTTGCCGCCATGGCGTCAATCAATGGCAACCCCGGCCTGGCGATCGGTAATGCGATTGGTTCAAATATTACCAACATTGCGTTGATACTCGGTGCAACTGCCATTGTTTCACCGCTTTTTGTACATTCCAATACCCTTCATCGCGAATACCCGATCCTGTTGCTGGTTACTTTTGGTGCTGCCGCCCTGATGCTCGATCAAAACCTGACTGTTTCTGACGGTTTGATACTGCTTTGCAGCCTGTTTCTGGTGCTTTTCTGGCTGACCCGACTTGGCATGAGCCATAAAAAAGATGACCCGCTGATGCAGGAAATAGAGGATGAACTACCGGAAGAAATGCCTACTTTAAAGGCCGTTTTCTGGTTCAGCGTGGGACTGATTGTACTCTTGGCCAGCTCCAGGTTACTGGTTTGGGGTGCGGTTAATATTGCTACAGAATTTGGCGTGAGTGATCTGGTAATCGGACTGACCATAGTCGCTATTGGCACCAGCCTGCCGGAGCTTGCGGCAAGTATAGCCAGCGCCCTGAAAAATGAACCTGATATCGCCATTGGCAATATCATTGGTTCCAATATCTATAATCTGTTGGCAGTACTCAGCATTCCCGGACTGATAAGCCCCGGAGAATTTGCCATTGAAGCGCTGTTGCGAGATATCCCCATTATGATCGGTCTGACGCTCGCATTGTTTTTCATGGGCTATAGTTTTCGAAACCAGAACGGACAGATAAACCGGCTTGAAGGAGTTGTACTGCTGACAGCTTTCATCGCCTATCAAAGCTGGTTATTTTTGGATGCCACCGGAACCATTTAACTGGAACAAAAATAATGACAAAAACCGAACAATTGACCACTCAGGATCGCGAAAAACTCATTTCTCTTGGCAAGGCGGTAATACAGACTGAAGCGGATGCCGTCACCGACCTTTTAAAACGTATCGACAAAAATTTCGCTGAAGCCTGTAATTTCATGCTGCACTGCAAAGGCCGTATTGTCGTTACTGGCATGGGTAAATCCGGGCATATCGGTAATAAAATTGCAGCCACTTTGGCCAGTACCGGAAGTCCATCATTTTTTGTTCATCCCGGCGAGGCAAGCCATGGTGACCTGGGAATGATTACACCCCAGGACGTTGTGCTGGCAATGTCAAATTCCGGAGAAACCGGCGAACTGGTTACCATCGTTCCCATAATTAAACGGCTTGGCGTACCTTTAATCAGCATGACTGGAAACCCGCAGTCAACCCTGGCACGGGAGGCTGATGTAGCCCTTGATATCAGTGTATCGAAAGAGGCCTGCCCGTTGGGGTTAGCGCCAACGGCCAGCACCACGGCCACCCTGGCGATGGGTGATGCGCTGGCTGTAGCCCTGCTTGAAGCCAGAGACTTCACCGAAGAAGATTTTGCCCGATCCCATCCGGGTGGCAGCCTGGGCAGAAGGCTGCTGGTGCATGTCAACGACATCATGCACAGCGGTGATCGAATTCCTGCGGTCGGGATTGAAGCCACACTTACCGAGACGCTGATGGAAATGACCGATAAAGCCCTGGGTATGACAGCCATCCTTGATCAAACCGGTACGTTACAGGGAATCTATACTGACGGCGATCTGCGTCGTACGCTTGACCAGCAGATCGACATCCATCATGCCAAGGTGATTGATGTGATGCGCAAAGGCTGTGTTACCGTTCAGCCTCAAATGCTTGCCGCCGAGGCCCTGCAGTTAATGCAGGAAAGAAAAATTAACGCGCTGCTGGTCGTTAATGCCGATAACCAGCTAGTCGGGGCCCTGAATATGCACGATATGTTGCGTGCAGGAGTAGTTTAATGAACGATATTCTGGAAAAAGCTTCTAAAGTAAAACTGGTTATTTTTGATGTCGACGGTGTTTTGACTGACGGCAGCCTGTTCCTCGGCGACGATGGTCAGGAATACAAAGCCTTTCACTCAAAAGATGGCCACGGCATGGTTATGCTGCAGCAAAGCGGTATCGCGATCGCCATTATTACGGGACGAACTTCAAATGTTGTTGAAAAGCGCATGCAAAGCCTTGGTATAAAACACGTATTTCAGGGACAAAAACACAAGCTGCCGGCCTACCAGGAAATCAAACAACAACTGGAACTTGCCGATGAAGAAATCGCTTATGTCGGTGATGACGTGGTCGATTTGCCGGTTATGACGCGGGTAGGTCTTGCCGTTGCCGTTCAGGATGCCCATGCACTGACCAAGGAACACGCCCACTGGATAACACCATCCAATGGTGGCCGCGGTGCAGCCCGGGAAGTCTGTGAAATGCTGATGAAATCCCAGGACAAACTGCAATCGGCCCTGGAAGTTTACCTCAGTTGATCAGTCTTAAGTCCTTTCCCCGTCCTTATTTTACAATTGGCCTTTTATCGGTCGGCATTGTCGGCTGGTACATATCCGGGCAAGTTACGCAGGAAAAACCCAGGCAAGAGGAATCGGCCCCGCACGTGCCGGCTTATTTTGTGCGTAATTTATATGCGACTAGCATGGGCCCTGACGGCCTGCCAATAAGAAAGCTGGAAACCCGTTATGTTGTTCAGTGGCTTGATGACGAGACCACGGAAATGGAGACTCCCCGATATTATTTTCATCGCCAGGATGGCCCGCCATGGTATGTCACCTCGGAACAGGGCTGGCTGTCAGCCGATGGGGAACAGGCCCTGCTGTCCGGGCGAGTGACCGCGTTGAGACCTGCCGGTGAAAACAATCCGCCCTTTAAAATGATTACCCGGGATCTTAGAATACAGCCCAAGAACAATTACATGGAAACCGACCATCCGGTATTCGCCAAAAGCCGAGAAGATACCATTGACGCTGTAGGTATGCAGGCATGGATGAATGAACCGGGTAGAATCAAATTCTTATCTGATGTGAGAGCCCATTATGTCCCGAGATAAACTCTTTTCAATTATTTTTGCTGTGCTTGTCCTGTTAACCGGAAATGCCTGGGCACTTTCAACCGATAAGGATCAGCCGGTTTCCATTGAAGCTGACAGCGTCGATATTGACGAAGCCAAGGAAATCGCCATTTACCGAGGCAATGTCATCCTGATTCAGGGCAGCATCAACCTGAATGCTGAAAAAGTCGTGGTCTATAACTTCCAAAGCGACAACTCTCACATTGTAGCCACAGGCGAACAGGTTAAATTCAGCCAGAGACCTGACAATTCAGAAGAACTTATCAAGGGTCGCGCCAACAAGGCTGAATACGGCATCAACAGTACCAAGCTGGAATTAACCGGTAAGGC
>JARRJW010000227.1:0-8655 GCA_037388785.1 Gammaproteobacteria bacterium | reverse complement strand
CAGCGTTATTCACTGATCACCCAGCTCAAAGACGAACCGGTAACACTTAAACAGCAGGATGGCAGCTTATGGACACCCAAAAACTATGATGGCAAGTCGCATGGTAACGTCACTTTAATTAATGCGCTGGCTTACTCCTATAACCAGGCTACCGTTAACCTGGGTCTAGAAATCGGGGTGGGAAATGTCATTGATACGCTAAACATGGCCGGTATTAAACGGGACATCAAGCCTTACCCGTCAATGTTACTGGGCGCGCTGGCGTTATCGCCCTACGAAGTAACGCAAATGTACCAGACACTGGCTTCCGGAGGATTTTATTCTCCGTTGCGGGCCATTAGTGAGGTGCTCGATAAAAATAACCAACCACTGCAACGTTATCCGCTGACTGTTAAACAGGCTTTGCCGGATACGCCGGTCTACCTGCTAAATACCGCATTGCAGCGTGTAGTTAATGTTGGCACGGCAAAATCACTGAAAGCGAAATTTTCAATTGATTACCAGTTCGCCGGTAAGACCGGGACTACCAATGACCTGCGCGACAGCTGGTATGCCGGTTTTTCCGGTGACCTGGTTGGCGCTGTCTGGGTGGGCAGAGATGATAATAAAAAAGCCGGTTTGACCGGTGCGGGTGGGGCGATGCAGGTCTGGGGGGATATATTCAGACGCATTAACCCTGAACCACTGGTGTTATATCCGACAGCGGATACGGAAATGGTGCTTATCGATGAAACCAATGGTTTGCGGGCGTCCATCGTGAATCACCCTGTGTGGAAAAAAACAAGGGATTTTTTGAACGTCTGTTTGACTGATCTGCGGAATTGACTCTGCGTCGGTTTAACGCCAAAGTTAAGAAATAAATTCTTCATTCAATGAATAACTAACGATGTCAAATATCAAGATTAGCCCGGTACTGGCTTTAACTGTACTGATTATGTTCATAAGTGCCTGCAGTACCAAACCCCGTCAGGGAGCACCTGCACCCGTTATCTCAAAGTCCGGCTATGATACTGCAGCCACAACCACTGACGGTGAGGTTAAAATCTCTGCCTTGACGCCACCACCCAAACCCACAGTGCAACCGGCATCCAACAAAGCGGTTGAACTGTTACAGGAGAGGGCAAATGAACAGATCAATAACGGCGATCTGGCAGCTGCGTCCAAAACCCTTGAAAGGGCTGTTTCAATTGACCCCCGCGATGCAAAATCCTGGAACCTGCTGGCTCATTTGCGTGCCAGGCAAAACCAATACACAATGGCAGTTAACATCGCTGCCAAGTCCAACAGCCTCGCCGGAGAGCACCAGAAAGCACTTAAAAAAGATAACTTGATGTTAATGGCAGATATGAAAAGCCGGCTTGGTGAAAATGTTCAGGCAGAAGAATATCGGCGCCAGGCAAATAGCATAAATTAATTTAATTTCAGTAATTTATAATAATCTCCTAGAAACTGGTTTATAATTATTAAATGTTTTCAATTGACCCTTTTATTGATGGTGAAGACAGTTGAACCTGTATGCGGCTGACAAGTTGATTGCCCAGGCACGCATTCTGGCAGCGGAATACCGTGAAACCATGGGTAAGGCCTTGCCCGGAATCAGTAATGAAATTGCTGAGCATGACGCCATTCGTCTTCTGAACCTTCAGCCCAAACCCAAAGACGCGGTTGGTTATGATGCGATTGATCCGGCACGTAATAACCTGAGAATACAAATTAAGTCCAGGGCCGTTTTTGATGAATCGAAAAGCAACNNGTCAGTACATGCCGGTGGAGATTTACGAAGCCTATCGTGACGAGCTTGAGGAATACATTTACGAAGCTAAAACCAGCCGCGGTAAGCGCGGTGCCTTATCCGTTGGAAAATTTAAAAAAATTGCGCGTCTGGCCTGGTCAAAAGAGCAGGGCCTGATACCGGATTAAACTGGTCAACAGCTTATGGATGTGACCGAGTTTCTCGGAGCAGAAGGTCTCCTTGCACAGCAAATTGACGGTTTCAGTTATCGCAGTCAGCAGCATGAAATGGCGCTTACTGTGGCCGACCTCCTGGACAAGGGCGGTACCCTGATCTGTGAGGCAGGCACCGGAACCGGTAAAACTTTTGCCTATCTGGTACCGGTAATGTTATCCGGTAAAAAAGCCGTTATATCGACCGGCACCAAAAACCTGCAGGACCAGCTGTTTCACCGCGATTTGCCAAAAATTCGGGAATTAATGTCTGTCCCGGTAAAAGCTGCTTTACTCAAAGGCAGGGCCAATTACCTTTGCGTCAACCGGATGGATATCGCTTTAACTGATATCAGGGGGCATCGAAAGGAAAATGCGGAGCAGTTGGCCCGTATCAGGCAGTGGTCAACAGTCACGCAAAGAGGCGACATTGCCGAAATTGGTGATATTCCAGAGGACGCCATGATCTGGCCACTGGTCACCTCAACCACAGAAAACTGTCTCGGCCAGGATTGTCCGTCCTACCAGGGGTGCTTTCTGGTTGAGGCAAGGCGTCTGGCCCAGGAAGCTGATATTGTTGTCATTAATCATCACCTGCTTTGTGCCGATTTTTCACTCAAAGATGAAGGCTTCGGTGAATTGTTACCGCAGGCTGACTGTTTCATTATTGATGAAGCTCATCAATTGGCAGAAGTCGCCAGTAATTTTTTTGGTAGTACCATCAGTGGCAGACAGTTACTGGAATTGACCCGTGATATTGATGCCGAGTACCACCGCGATTTTGGTGATTTGCCGAAACTCTTAACCCGCACGGCCGCAGTATCCAAGGCCGTCAAGGACCTGCGCCTGCTGTTTGGCATCGATGCCCGCAAGGGACATTGGCAGGAAATAGCAAATGACCATCGCATAGTCAACGCCATTTCGCAGCTTTCTGAGACTATCCTGGCCATGATTGAAACCCTGAAAACTCTGCAGGGGCGCAGCAAGGATATGGATAACTGCATTGAACGAGCTGAAGCGCAGTTATCGCTGTTGAAAAGCTTTAACGACGCCGACCCGGCAGAACAGGAAATTCGCTGGTTTGAAACTCACAAGCAAAGTTTCCGCTTTAACATCACGCCGCTGGATATTGCCGATGTGTTTGCCGCCCAGATGGAAAGGCATCCGGCCAGCTGGATTTTTACTTCTGCAACGCTTTCGGTAAATGGCAAATTTACGCATTTTCAGAACCAGCTGGGTATTGATGACGCTGAAACCCATCAGTGGGATAGTCCGTTCGATTATGAGAAACAGGCATTGTGGTATGTGCCCAAGGGTCTGCCTGAACCTTCTCACAGAGACTACAACAGTGCGGTGGCAAAGCTCAGTATCGAGATCTTAAATTACAGCCAGGGCAGGGCGTTTTTGTTGTATACCAGTTATCGGGCCATGCACGAGGCGGCTGAAATACTCGAAAGTGAAGTTGATTATCCGATTCTTATCCAGGGAACAGATTCAAAAAACGCGCTTTTGGAGCAGTTTCGCAAGTTGGGAAATGCGGTATTGTTAGGAACCGCCAGTTTCTGGGAAGGTGTTGATGTCAGGGGGGAAGCGCTGTCCTGTGTCATTATTGATAAATTGCCTTTTGCATCGCCGGGAGACCCTGTTTTACAGGCCAGGATTGATGCCATGAAGAAAAACGGAGAAAACCCGTTCATGCAGTTTCAGGTACCCCAGGCGGCTATTGCGCTGAAACAGGGAGCAGGTCGTCTGATTCGGGACCATACTGATTCAGGTGTGTTGGTCATTTGTGATCCCAGGTTACTGTCACGCTCAAAACCCTATGGTCAGATTTTTTTAAACAGTATGCCGGCATTTGCACGCACCCGGGATGTTGAAGATATAAAACGGTTTTTTGAACAATGAAACTCTTGGCAATTGATACAGCAACAGAAGGCTGCTCAGTCTGTTTGTGGCACGATGGTGAAAGCCTGAGTCGCCTGGAAGTGCAACCCAGAAAGCATGCCGAACTGATTCTGCCAATGATCGATGAAGTGCTGTCCGAGGCTGGTGTTTCACTCAGTCAGCTGGACAGCCTGGCATTTGGCAGGGGGCCAGGCGCTTTTACCGGTGTCCGGATAGCAACGGGTGTTATACAGGGTATAGCATATGGTTCGGACCTGCCTGTAGTCCCGGTATCGACTTTACGTGCCCTTGCGCAGAGGGTTTACACACAACATCAGGCTGACAGGGTTTTGGCGGCTTTCGATGCACGCATGCAGGAAGTGTACTTTGGTGCATTTGAACTTGATGCTGATGCACTGATGCAACCGGTTATCGACGAAATCGTTATCAAACCGGATGCGCTTCAGCTTGATGTGGCGATTGATAACAATTGGGTTGGTGCCGGTAGCGGTTGGGGTGTCTATGAAGCAGACCTTTTGAATTCACTGGGTTGCGAACTGGCGCATGTTTATCCCGACATGATAACGCGCGCAGACGAAATTGCTGAGTTGGCCGTGAATGATTTTGTACTGGGTAAGGCGGTGGATGCGGAACAGGCATTACCCATTTACCTGCGTAATGAAGTCGCCTGGAAAAAACAATCATGAACAATGCACTTATCACTGGGACAAGTCGGGGACTGGGAAGAGGTATTGCTGAAGAGTTTCTTGCAAGAGGTTATCGCATTTATGGTTTAAGCCGCTCAGGTGAAGCTTTTGCTGAACAGGTCAAACATGAAAACTGTGACCTCACAGATTTTCAAAAAATACCGGCATGCCTTGATAAATTGCTGGATGGAGTTGAAAACCTGCAGGTGGTTATTCTTAATGCCGGGATTCTGGGTGATATCAAGCCCATGCAGGAAAATAGTGTTGATGAGTTGCACAGGATCATGGATATCAACGTCTGGTCCAATAAAGTCATTCTTGATTACCTGCTTAATTCGCCGATTAAGGTTGGCCAGATTCTGTTGATGTCATCAGGCGCTGCGGTGTTGGGGAATAAGGGTTGGGGTGGTTATGCGCTTTCCAAGGCTGCATTGAATATGCTGGGCAAGCTCTATGCACATGAATTTTCCAACACGCATATCTGTGCGATTGCCCCGGGTTTGATCGATACCGACATGAAAACGCTTAAAAGCAGCACGGGGTACTGAGGCGATGCAATCTCCCCGGCAGGCGGGACAACGAATTTTTGAAGCGCTCGAGCCTCTGCGTGGCTTCGAGTCCGGTAGCTTTGTTGATCTTCGCCAGATATTTGCGCCCGAACAGTATGCAGAATTAATGAAAAACTGGTCAAAGGCTAACCAGTCTTGATAATTTCAAAAAAGTACGTTAACCCAGAAAGGCCTTCCAATTTTCAAAATGTTGTTTATCCATCGCAGCTACCGCTGACCTTGGTGTGACGTCAGCTATAAAGACATCCTCACCATCAAGAGTACAACTGAATCCACCAGCCTGACGAAAAATCAGATCGCCCGCGGCATAGTCCCAGATATTCGAACGACCATGCAGGTATATATGGAAACGTTGTGCGGCCAGCCAGCACCAGTCCAGGGCTACAGAACCAAAGCTGCGCTGCGAACTGAAAGGCTGCTGTGTCGCAATTTTTGCAGCCAGCTCTCCTGGTAGTCTTTTAAAATCAACGACGCCAATACACTGTGATAGTTTTTCCGGCGCAGCGACCTTGGCTATTGGCGATCCATTTAAAAGTGCTGGGCTGCTGTCGGTGGCACTGAAAGCTTCATTTCTGGTGGGGTCATAGACCAGGCCGACACGAACCTTGCCCTGTATGATCAGGGCAATGGAAATGGCAAAATAGGGGATGCCGGCTGCAAAATTACTGGTACCATCGAGTGGGTCAACAATCCAAAGTCCCTGTTCATGATTTCGTAAAAGTTGTTTTTGTTCATCGACCGTCATTTCTTCAGCCAGAAAATCATATTCCGGCCAATTGGCTTTAAGTGAATTTTGTAGAGCCTTCTGGGTTGCCAGATCGGCTTCGGTCACAACGCTTTTATCAGCTTTGTAACGGCGTTGAGTGTTGCCAAAAAGAGGAAGGATGTTGCTTGATGCGGCATCTCTGACAATGGCTTCAAGTTTGGCCAGGTCAGGCAGTTGATACATCGGTTTATTCTCCTTAAGTGTCAGATAAAATCCAGTACTTGCTGTTCAATATCGGCTTTATCAATAACTGTATCCTGGGCAATTTCCTGCTCAAACAGGGTGCTGATTTTCTCCGGAATGGTGACACCGGCCTCGCGCGAAATCGATTTCAGTGCATCGATATCATGCGTATCAACCTCGCCAGTTAATGCGTTGGCAATGGTCGGGGAAAACTTGGTCCACTCAGCTGTTGAATAAACAATGGTTTTCAGTGGCTCAGAGCGGCAAACGTCATATGCCTTAAAACAGGTGGCGGTATGAGGATCCATGAGATAACCGTTTTTAAAGGCTGTCTGAATATAGGCCTTGCCTTCTTCATCGTTGCAGAAGGCAGCGGCAAAGTATTCCTGTATTGTGGCCAGTTCATCAGCGTGTAACTGGTAGTGTCTTTCATTATCCAGTTGCAGCATCAGTTCCTTGGTGCGTTGCTTGCCAAACAGGTCAAACAGTATTCGTTCGATATTGGATGATTTTAGAATGTCCATCGCCGGTGAAGTTGTGGCAACGACAGCACGGTCTCTCAGGTCATAACTGCCTTCATTGATGAAGCTGGTTAATACATTGTTGCGGTTGGAGGCAATCAGAATCCTTTTCACCGGCAAGCCCATTTTTTTCGCGTAGTAACCTCCGAGGGCATTACCAAAATTGCCGCTTGGCACATTCAGGTAAACTTCATCACCCAGTGAAATGGCATTTTGCCTGACAAGGTCCAGGTAACTATAGATGTGGTAAATGATCTGAAAAATGATACGGCCAAAGTTGACAGAATTGGCAGCCGACAGATAAGTGTGTTTTTCTTTGAGCTTGTCTTTAAACCTGGCTGAAGCCAGTAACATTTTCAAAGCTGACTGGGCATCATCAAAATCGCCACGAATACCGATTACCTTCAGGTTAGGCGCGTTTTCGGTGACCATTTGCAGGCGTTGTACATCAGAGGTGCCGCCGTCGGGATACAGACAGGATACCTTGACATTGGCTTTGTTTTTGAACGTTTCCAGCGCAGCCGGGCCAGTATCGCCGCTGGTGGCGGCCAGCACCAGGTAGTTTTCATTACGTTTAACCGCCAGGCTTGAAAGAATCACACCGAAAGGTTGAAGCGCCATGTCTTTAAATGCACGGGTTGGACCGTGATAGAGCTCACTGACATAGAGGTCATCTTCAACTTTGACAACCGGCACCGGGTTTTCCGGATCATCGAAAGCGTCATAAAGGCTGAGCGCTTCATCAATTACCTGACTGTCGATATCTATTTCAAACGCCATCAGAATGGCCCTGGCGAGTGTCTTGTAATCAGATTGAGTATGCTCAGTCAGAAATTCAGCTCCGAGCTCAGGCAGTGACTCAGGTGAATAAATGCCACCGAAGGAGCATAGCGGACTTAAAATTGCTTCGGAAAAAGTGACTTTTTCAGAATGTTGGCCATCGTTGCCACGGGTTTCAATGAAATGCATAGCGGAAAATGTGTGAAAATTACAATTTGGTGAATTCTAACATATCATTCGGTTAGAGGGTTTTTCATCAAAGTGATTTTTTAGGACAATTGTGAAGGTTTCAGTTGAGGAAAACAGTGGCGAATGGGTGGCCTGTGCAGAGTGTGATGCTTTGCATAGCGTTATACCACTGGCAGAAAACCACAAGGCCGCCTGTAGCCGTTGCGGTTCGGAGCTATACCGACAAAATGAAAGTGGCATAGATAAGGTGCTGGCCTTTACCTCGACGGCTTTTTTCCTGATGGTTTTTGCCCATTTTTTTCCTTTCCTTTCTTTAAAGCTTGGTAGCCGCATTGAGGAAAATTACCTGGTTTCTGCAACGCTGGAATTTATTCATCAGGGTTTTGTTGAGCTGGGTATCCTGGTTTTTGTTACCAGCATATTATTTCCAATTCTTGTTATTAGTGGTTTGCTGTACATTATTATCCCCGTCCGTTTTGGCAAGGTGATGCCGGCCAGCCATCGTTTGTTCCGCTATATCAAAAAAATGATGCCCTGGAGCCTGGTAGGCGTATTCATGTTGGGCGTATTTATTGCCATCGTGAAACTTGCTGATATAGCGACGGTGGTGCCCGGACCGTCGTTGTTTTTAATGATTGCACTGCTGCTTTGTCTGGTTGCGGCGGTATCAAATCTGGATGAGCGCCTGGTTTGGCGGCAACACCCGGCCAGGCCAAACATTCAGGTAAAAAATCTTCCAATGACCAACCATGGCCTGGTCAGATGCCGTACCTGCGATTTTCTCAGCCACAGCGAAGCTTCAGATAAATGCCCACGTTGCGGAGACAAGCTAAGTTTTCGCAAGGATAACAGTATTGCCAGAACCTGGGCGCTGGTTTTCACGGCCATCATCCTCTACGTACCAGCCAATGTTTATCCGGTGATGACAGTGATTCAGTTTGGCAGCGGTCAACCGGATACAATTCTCAGTGGAGTGGTGCACCTGATTGAAAACAATCTCTGGGGACTGGCATTGCTGGTGTTTTTTGCCAGTATCATGGTGCCTGTTCTCAAGCTTGGTGTTATCTCCTACCTGCTGGTTTCTGTTCAGAAAAAATCCTGCTGGCGGCCGA
>JARRJW010000226.1:0-3608 GCA_037388785.1 Gammaproteobacteria bacterium | reverse complement strand
CCAACCGGTATTGCTGGAAAGGGTATGCTGATTACAGAAGGCGCCAGAGGTGAGGGCGGCTATCTGATTAACAAGGATGGTGAGCGCTTCATGGAGCGATATGCGCCGAATGCCAAAGATCTGGCCAGTCGTGATGTGGTTAGCCGTGCGATTGCGACAGAAGTGCGTGAAGGCCGTGGCTGTGGCCCTGATGGTGATCATGTAATGTTGCGTCTGGACCATCTTGGTTCCGATATTGTTGCCAAGCGTCTGCCGGGTATTCGCGATACCTGTAAAACTTTTCTGCACATTGACCCTGTTGATTCGCCCATACCGGTTTTTCCAACCGCGCATTATGTGATGGGAGGCATTCCCACCGACCGGCATGGTCGCGTTGTCATGCCTGCCCGTCATGGACCTGAGGAAATGGTGCCGGGTCTGTATGCTGCCGGTGAATGCGCCTGTGTTTCTGTTCACGGTGGAAACCGCCTGGGTGGCAATTCCCTTCTGGATATTCTGGTCTTTGGTCGTGCCGCCGGAGAGGACATTATCAGTTACCTTAAAGAAAACTCTAACCACCGGCCGATTAATCAAAGCAGTGTTGATAAAGCCATGACCCGGCTTGAACGATGGGACCATAAGGGTGATGGAGAGTCTGTTAAACAGGTGCGAGATGATCTGAAAAAAGTCATGGAAGATCATTGTGGTGTCTTCAGGGTTGAAGACGTTATGGCAGAGGGCGTTGAGAAACTGGTTAAAATCAGGGAGCGCATGGCTGATGTGCGCCTGACTGATACCAGCCGGGTTTTCAACACGGCTCGAATCGAAGCACTCGAACTGGAAAACCTGGTGGATATTGGTATGGCAACGATGAAATCTGCACTGGTACGCCAGGAAAGTCGCGGGGCTCATTCCAGAATGGATTACACCGAGCGCGATGATAAAAACTGGCTTAAACACACGCTTTATTTTCTCGAAGATGACCGTATCGACTTCAAACCTGTCAGAACCAAGCCGTTGTCCGTCGATTCTTTTCCACCGAAGGCAAGAGTCTATTAAGGAGCCAGCATGAAAATCAGTGTTTATCGTTACAATCCGGATACTGATAAAGAGCCGTATCAGCAGGAATTCGATATCGATTACAAGCAGGGCATGATGTTGCGTGACCTGCTTCTTGAGGTGAAGAACCAGGATGAATCTTTTACCTTCAGGCATTCCTGCGGTGAAGGTGTTTGTGGTTCTGATGGGGTGAATGTCAACGGCCAAAACTGTTTAGCATGTGTAACTTCTGTTGCCGACCTCAAGGAACCCATTGTTGTCAGGCCTTTTCCAGGAAGGCCGGTTATTCGTGATCTGGTTGTTGATATGAGCCAGTTCTATCGTCAATACCGTGAAGTGAAGCCTTACCTGGTACGAAAAGATCCGATGCCGGAAGTTGAAATTAAACAATCTCCTGAGGAAAGGGATAAACTTGATGGGTTGTATGAGTGCATATTATGTGGCTGCTGTTCGACATCCTGTCCATCTTTCTGGTGGAACCCGGATAAATTTCTTGGTCCAGCGGCATTATTGCAGTCCTGGCGTTTTCTTGCGGACAGTCGTGACCAGATAACTGATGAGCGTCTGGATGAGCTTGAGGGGCCTTACAAGTTGTTTCGTTGCCACACCATTATGAACTGCACGGAAGCCTGTCCTAAAGGCTTAAACCCAACAAAAGCGATTGGGCATATTAAACAGTTGATGCTGAAAAAGGCGATTTGAATCTATCTTGCTGCACATTACTGCGTTAAAAAGGATTTAAAAATATTTATTTGCTAATTGCAAAATCCATTTTATAAATCCTTCTTTGCCTTGTCCTGCACCACAAAATAAATCCAAATGAAATACGAAAAGTAAAAATGTCTGAATTACCATCCATGGAAAAACTCACCTGGCAGTGTCGACGGGGCATGCTGGAGCTGGATCTTTTGCTAAGAGAATTTCTAGATAATAAATATAATTCATTGAAATTCAATGAAAAATTACTTTTTAATGAATTGCTTACACACAATGATCAGGATTTGCAGCAATGGCTGTTAAACAAGACTTCCCCGGTCGATAACCGGTTATTGAAAATTATTGATTTGATTAATGAGAAATAAATCAGGAATGCTGAAAATTCTGCAGAGAATTTCTGAAGGAATTGACCGGAACCACATCACTGTCTGAAGTCTGATTTAAATCAATCCTGTGTTTTTTCAAGACATGTTTAAGGATTTTCTGATGTATCCAGCAAATACAGGTGTCATGTTTTGCAGCAATGGCTGTGAATTGACGCGGTTTCATATTCGAAATGGCGTATTCGGCTTTTCGCTCGGAGACATCAATCTTAAATGAGCGCTGATCTTTGGTGACTAGCTCAATACATCCCATGACAAGAAAAACTTCATACTCATCATCGTCACCGATGGAAAAAATTTCCTGTCCCTTAAGATAACAGGTCATGCGGGCAGACTTGGCCAGTTCTTCGACAATGGCATCGTCAAACTGATTAAACGGGCGTTTTTTACGGATGATTTTAGGGCTGACAGCCATGATGATATAGCCTCCTGCTAAAACATCTTCCAGAATTGATAGAACCTAGAGCATATGATACGGATTTTGTATTTTGATTCAATCTACAAAATACGGGGTTACAGGATAAAGTGCTAAAAATCCCGGTTTGGGTAATAATGATCAGGAATTAAAATAGTCGGATGAGCCTGTTTTTTGTCAATCTCAGGAAAATCAAGGTTGTAATGCAGGCCCCTGGATTCTTTGCGGCGCATAGCTGATTGAACAATAAGGTCGGCCACTTCCAGCAGGTTTCTTAATTCCAGTAAGTCATTGTTTACCTTGAAGTTAGAGTAGTATTCACCAATCTCGTGGCGTAACAGGTTGATACGACGCCGAGCGCGCTCCAGTCGTTTGTTACTGCGAACGATACCAACATAATCCCACATAAACTGTCTGAGCTCGTGCCAGTTATGCGAAACGACAATTTCTTCATCCGAGTCGGTTACCCGGCTTTCATCCCATTCGGGTACAGATGCAAGCTTATTAACTTTCGGAACTTTTTTGGCAATGGATTCAGCCGCCAGCTGACCAAAAACCAGGCACTCCAGAAGGGAATTGCCACCCAGGCGGTTTCCACCATGAACAGAAACACAGGCGCATTCACCGGCAGCATACAGCCCCGGCACCATTTCCTCAGGTCCATGACGGGCAGGCATGACAACGCGACCATGCCGGTCGGTGGGAATGCCTCCCATCACATAATGCGCGGTTGGAAAAACCGGGATGGGCGAATCAACAGGGTCAATGTGCAGAAAAGTTTTACAGGTATCGCGAATACCCGGCAGACGCTTGGCAACAATATCGGAACCAAGATGGTCCAGACGCAACATTACATGATCGCCATCAGGGCCACAGCCACGGCCTTCACGCACTTCAGTCGCAATCGCACGGCTAACCACATCACGACTGGCCAGGTCTTTGGCATTCGGCGCATATCGCTCCATGAAGCGCTCACCATCCTTGTTAATCAGATAGCCGCCCTCACCTCTGGCGCCTTCTGTAATCAGCATACCCTTTCCAGCAATACCGGTTGG
>JARRJW010000225.1:0-3640 GCA_037388785.1 Gammaproteobacteria bacterium | reverse complement strand
ATCCAACCTTTTTTGCCTCGGATAAATGATATATTGGCAAGGTCAAATCCGCGAACCTGGTAAATGCCATCCGTCACTTTAAATAGACCATCAAGTGCATTGAGCTGACTTTGACGCCAGAGACTAGGGTTGGCAGTCTCTGCCTGTCCGTTTTTCAAAAAAGCGAATTGTTTCATGTCGTAGACAACGCCACCTTCGGCATTTTTGATCTGCCCTTCTTCAAGGGTGGCAATAAAACCTTTTTTGGCATTTTCATAATCAGTTTGATCCGCAAATGGCAGATATTCCTGGACCGACTGATTAAATTTTTTAGTGGCGTCGCTTGGCTGTTTAGCTGAGCCTACCGAAGCAATTAGAGATAAGCCTACAGCTATGGCAAGGTGGGAATATTTCATGAAATTTTCCTTGGTAATAACAATGATTGATTTCAGAAGTAATCGAAATAGTGTGTTTAAAATGGCATTTATACGATTCTGATTGATTTACTTTTTGTAAATTCTAATGAAATTATGCCTTACAAAAGCATTAAATGTAACTAAATAAATATGAATAGATTTTTGTTAGTATTTATACAGGTTCAGCAGAAGGCAACCTTGTATGACATAACGTATGGCTGCTAATCTACATTAGCAGAATATAGTGTTTTTCTAATATTTGGCGTTTCGTCATTCATGATGACGTCCGCTTCTTGCTGTCAATTCAAACGATCGTTGCAATACATTCATTAAAACGCTGAGCTGGAGTGTGATAGCCCAGTTTATTCGGCAAGTACCCAAGGGTTTGGAGTTCACCTCCGCCTAAATTCTCACAAAATAGGGAATCGCAATCAGTCCAGCGCCAATCACAAGCATCAGTAGAACATCTTGAACAAAATACGGGAATATACACAAAGCGATTCCAACAACCAACGGAACTATGGCTTTTTGGCGCTTACCGTACATGAAGAAACTTAGACCGATAAAACTAAATACAATGGCGAAAAATAAT
The DNA here is from genome assembly GCA_037388785.1 of Gammaproteobacteria bacterium. Taxonomy (GTDB): domain Bacteria; phylum Pseudomonadota; class Gammaproteobacteria; order Chromatiales; family Chromatiaceae; genus JABDQZ01. The sequence continues at coordinate 2,653 of JARRJW010000225.1, read as the reverse complement.
AGCGTTGGGGTTGGCATACTGGAATTTTCTGGTTGATGTCAGTCATGAGACCCAGTCTATTCGGCAGGTACCCACCGAGTTAGGTATCACTTCGCTAGGTATCACTTCCGCTAGCCCTGACAAGACGCGAACCGCCTTATTGGACTGTGAGTTTATCATGCGCAAAAAGAAACCCCGTGTAAAGCTGCACGAGGTTCTAGACTGGAGAATATACAGGGAAGGGGAGCTAGCTCAGGAGGCGCAGAGCTAAGCTCCGTAAGATTCATTACTTCAGAATCATTCCCTTATCTGTATCTTAGTTAAATCAGATATTAGTGCATTGATCTCAGTCAATATTTGCTAAGTAAACCAATTAAGTTAGACTCACTTGGCCAGGTATTCTCTGCACATAATGTTTCCATTGGAAATTGTTTTCTTCGCTACTATGTCTTAATGTTTCGGGGTGCGGTTTTGAGCCTGTAAATAGTTGTTTGAGAATAATCACACGGCTGTCACACGATAATTAAAAATCACATAATTATTTGATTTTTATATGTATAAACTCAAAGATATTTGCTTGTTTGAGGCTGTCAGACAGCGTCATGGCTATTCTTTAAATTCAGGTTAGTTCATATGGCCAGTGGAATTTTTGCAATTTTAGATGATGTTGCAATGCTGCTCGATGACGCAGCGGTAATGAGTAAAGTGGCCGCAAAGAAAACAGCTGGATTACTCGGCGATGACCTGGCGGTCAATGCAGAAAAAGCTACCGGTTTTCATGCTTCACGTGAGTTACCCGTGATCTGGGCAATCACCAAGGGATCTTTTATCAATAAGCTGATTATTTTGCCGATAGCGATGCTGTTAAGTGCTTTCGTTCCATGGCTTATTGTCCCGGTTCTGCTTATTGGTGGTGCCTACCTAAGTTATGAAGGGGTGGAAAAAATTTATGAATACCTTGCTGGTCATGAGAAAAAGACACCTGTTGCCGAACAAACTGCCGACCGTGAAGAAATTTTGCAAAGGGAGGCCGGTAAAGTCAAAGCTGCGATCAGGACTGACTTTATTCTGTCTATCGAAATTATTGTCATTGCCCTTGAAACAGTTATAGATCAATCGATCATGGTAAGGGTGTTGGTTGTCAGTTTTATTGCATTGCTGGCAACGGTGGGCGTCTATGGGTTGGTTGCCTTGCTGGTACGTATGGATGATGTCGGTTTTTCTCTGCTTGAGAAATCTCAGCAGCTTAAGGGCTACCTGGCAAAGTTGTATCAGGCATCAGGAAAACTGTTGATTGCCGCTCTGCCAAAAGTGATCAAGCTGTTGGCTGTTATCGGTACGATTGCCATGCTGTTGGTCGGGGGTGGTATGTATGTTCATAACCTTGAAACAGTGCATCAACTGTTACATGCATTGCCTTACATGCTGGCGGAATTGACCGCCGGGTTGGTTGTCGGGGCAGTGGTTTTGCTGGTTAAGCAACCTGTTTCAAAGCTGGTTAAATCAGCTTAGTTTGTTATTGAACAATATTTGCCTGGGTAACCAGTGATGTTAGCCTGGATGCGGATTTTTTATCGATTGGCCCTAATCCTGTTGATAGTTTTACAGTCTGGCCAGGCTGCAGACTTTTTCTTAAACGATAGGTACCTTTTTCAGCGATGCCGAATCCCTGGTTGATGCCAATAATGACCTGAACATTTTTAACTTCGACAGCTGCATTGTTCTTTATATATAGATTCAGGTAGCCACGGCTATTAAGGCCCAGAGATGTTTTAATATAACGCTGTGGGTTGTTAGGTAAATCGAGCCTGGCAAGGTATAAATTGGCGGCCTTGCCAATGCTGCTGTCACTGGTTGAAGCTTTACGGAAGCTGGCTATGGCCATTTGCTCATCGCCCTGTTTCATCGCAAGCCAGCCTAAACCGTAATGACCTTCTGATGTCGGCAGTAACTGGTTGCTCTTTTTAAAATCATTTTCTGCCATTTTCAGGTTGCCGGTATCACGGTTTACAAAGCCACGGGCAAGATAAAATTTGAAATAGTCAGGATTGAGTGCCACGGCCTTATCAAGGTATTTCCTTGCCGTTTTCTTGTTTCCCTGGGCGGCCAGTATTTCACCTTTCAGGCCCTGAAACAGGGCTTCTTTGGGTTCAATGCTAATGGCCTTGTCTACCAGGGTGATGGCTTTTTCATAGTCGTTGTCCTGATAAGCTGTTTCCGCCTTGTCAAAAGCTTCATAAGCTGGCTTGGTGGTTATCAGGCGGGCAATTTTTGCTTTATAGATTTTTTCGCCCGTCTCGCCTTGCGGATTGCCAAGCTCGGCCAGGGTTTGCTGGTTATTCTGAACGCGCTCGTCGGAAGGAGGGTGACTGGCAAACAAACCGGTCAGCCAGTTTGACTGCTTGTCTTTTGATAGTCTTAAAAATGTCTGTTGAAGATTAACCGCTTTCGCCGGGTTGTAACCGGCCCTGTTCATGTACTTCATGCCATAGTAATCGGCCTCTCTTTCAGCATCGCGTCCGTATTTCTGGTTAACCATACCAGCACCGAGTTGTGCGCCAGTTAATGCCAGTTGGCGATATTCATAGTCAGATAATGCAATACTGGAAGCAATAAGTGCACTTTGTAAAAGCAGGCCGCGCTGCATGCCCTGGGCAGAGTGCTTGGCAGCAGC
>JARRJW010000224.1:0-5879 GCA_037388785.1 Gammaproteobacteria bacterium | reverse complement strand
GATGAACCGTTCGATTCTGTGATTTCGGAAACCACGCGAATCGAGTATGGAAAATCAGTCATGCCGGGCATGCATGCCAGCACGCCGCGTTTAGCCAGACGCCCATGACCAATCTCACGACGTTTAGGACTGCCTACACGACCAATTTCACCGACAGAGAATGGAGGGAAGTTGTAATGCAGCATGAAAGCCTCTCTCTGAGAACCTTCAAGAGCATCAATAATTTGTGCATCACGTTCAGTGCCCAGTGTCGTTACTACCAATGCCTGGGTTTCACCGCGGGTGAACAGAGCAGAACCATGAGTACGTGGCAAAACACCTGTACGAATTGAGATTGGACGCACTGTTTTAACATCACGGCCATCAATTCTTGGCTCACCAGCCAGAATGCGCGAACGCACTGTGGTTTTCTTGATTTTTTCAAGAGCGCCTTTAACTGCTTCAGCATCATATGATGAATCTTCTGCACCACACAATTCAGCAACAACGCGATCTTTGACTTCACTGATCTTTGCATAACGATCGAGCTTGTCAGCAATTGAGTAGGCTTCAACCATGTCGTTGCCAACAGCTGCAGCAACGGCGTCGTGCATGGCAGTATCGACTTCAGGTTCTGAATAAGGAATGGGTGCTTTGTTAACTTCAGCAGCCAATTCTTTGATGGCCTGAATGGCGACCTGCTGTTGCTCATGACCAAACAGTACAGCACCCAGCATTTGCTCTTCAGTTAAACCATTGGCCTCAGACTCAACCATCAATACAGCATCTTCAGTACCGGATACAATCAAATCCAGATCACTGTCCTCATTCAACCCTACTCTAGCCTGATTAAGAAGGTATTCGCCATCTTTAAAACCAACACGTGCAGCGCCAACCGGGCCATCGAAAGGCATACCTGAAATGGACAATGCCGCAGAAACACCCAACAAAGAAGGAATCTCAGGATCTACACCTGGATTGAGCGACATTACTGTACAGATGACCTGGGTTTCATTGGTGTAGCCTTTTGGGAAAAGCGGACGAATTGGGCGGTCAATCAGACGAGCCGTTAAAATTTCTTTTTCAGATGGACGTCCCTCGCGACGGAAAAAACCACCAGGTATCTTACCGGCTGCATAGGTTTTTTCCTGGTAGTCAACTGTCAACGGAAAAAAGTCGCGGCCTTCAACCGCTTCCTTAGACGTCACAACGGTTACCTGAACAACGGTACCGTCCATATCAATCATGACAGCGGCGTCAGCCTGACGTGCAATTTCTCCAGTTTCGATGGAAACCTTGTTGTCGCCAAATTGAAATTCTTTTCTTATAAGACTCACTGATATCTCCTCAATCTTCCGGTTCTTTAAGTGTTACGACAACGAAGTATTAACGACGCAGACCCAGTTTCTGAATCAGGTCACGGTAACGATCAACATCTTTATCTTTCAGGTAATCAAGCATTTTACGCCTGGAATTGACCAGTCGTATCAAACCCTGGCGGGAATGATGATCTTTCTTGTGTTCTTTGAAGTGCTCTGTGAGTTCAACGATACGTGCAGTCATCAGGGCAACCTGAACTTCAGGCGAACCCGTGTCATTATCACTACGACGGTATTGTTCAACGATAGATTGTTTTTCAGCTGCGCTCATTGTCATTGGTCTTCTCCTGTAAAGTGAAGCAATAAAAAAGGAAATACCCGACAATGAGTTCAGGCATTTCCGCCAAAAAGGTCGCGTATTGTCGCTTAAAATCGGCCTGTTGTCAGCAATAAATCAGGAATTTAATGTCACCATCAGGCGTTTTGGTGCGACTTTGCCATCGGACTGAACAAAACCGACACCAATAAAGTCTTTTTCGGGTCCATACAGCCTTAAAAGGCCATCCACAGGGGCTTTTGGCACCATCACCGCCTGACCCTGTTTAATGTAATAGGCGGAATCTGCATTGAGGTTAATCTCAGGCCAGTCAGCCAAAGCCGAGTCTATTGGCAGCAGAAGTTTATCAATTTCTGAAAGTCCTTTTTCTGCCAGATGCGAAAGCTGCTCAAAAGTCACCGCATGTCCCTCAAATGCGCCGACAGCGGTTCTGTCAAGAACAGCCACATGGGCTCCGCAACCGAGCTTTTCCCCGATATCTTCGGCCAAAGTGCGTATATAGGTTCCCTTGGAACAATGGACGTCCAGGGTAAAAAATGGCAGATCAAAGGTAACCGGTTGTAGATTGTATATTGTGATCGGACGAGGTTTGCGCTCAACCTCAATGCCCTGACGTGCCAGGTTATAGAGACGTTCACCATTGTGTTTTAACGCTGAAAACATTGGCGGCAGCTGCTCTTGAGCTCCAATAAATGTTGGTAGAAGTTGTTCAATCTGCTGTTGATTAATTGAGTCTGTGGAATGGGAATCGATAACTTTGCCTTCGGCATCGGCGGTATCGGTTTTCTCACCCAGTTTAATGACCACGCGATATTTTTTGTCCGCATCCAGTAAGAATGCTGAAACTTTAGTCGCTTCACCAAGACATACAGGTAGCAGACCAGTAGCCAATGGATCCAGGCTGCCGGTGTGACCGGCTTTTTGTGCATTGAAAAGATTTTTAACCTGTTGCAGAGCCTTGTTGGATGAAATACCTTTAGCCTTATCCAACAGCAATATGCCGTTGATCGCCCTGCCGGTTTTGCGTCGACGCCTTGCCATCAGTCCTCTTCTGAAGATTTACTATCTTTTTTTACAACGTCTTCAATTAAGCCCTGTAAACGCGAACCTTCTTCTATAGACTCATCATAAACAAAATGCAATTCCGGCAAAGAACGAAGTTGTACGGATTTACCAAGCGCATGACGGATAAAACCGGAAGCATTTTGCAGTATCTTCTGTGCCTGGTTTCTATCACTATCGGGAAGAATGGTAAAAAACACCTTGGCATGACTTAAGTCACGGGTAGTATGAACTGCCTGCACAGTCACCATTCCAAGTCGGGGATCCTTGACTTCATCACGGATAATAATCGCCAGGGCTTTTTGAATACTGGAACTTATGCGGTCAGTTCTGTTGAAGTCGTTAGGCACTTGATATGTCCTGTGATTTTCGTGACCGTATCATATTTTCATGAGGACGCTATGAATACATCCATGAAAGCATGCCAAAATCATCCCTGATTTTGACGCTCATGAAAATAGATACTTGCCAATCAATAATACTTTACAAGAAATTCAGTAATTATCCGGATTCAATCGTCGAATTCGAATAGAGATTTTATTCTCAGACAAGGCATGAGCGCGCACAAAAGATCATTCGACGACTCGGGCGACTTCAGTTCGTTCAAACACCTCAATCTGATCACCCTCTTTCACATCATTGTAGTTTTTAACACCAATACCACATTCCGTTCCAGCCTTAACTTCTGGAGCATCATCTTTAAAACGACGCAGAGATTCGAGTTCACCTTCATAGACAACAACGTTATCTCGTAACACACGGATTGGATTATTGCGCTTGACCACACCATCGACAACCATACATCCGGCAATTGCACCAAGACGCGAAGAACGGAATACATCACGCACTTCAGCCAGGCCGATAATTTCTTCCTTGATTTCAGGAGATAGCATGCCACTAATAGCGGCTTTCACATCATCAATAATTTCATAAATGATGCTGTAATAACGCAGNNTGAAATCGCCAGGTTAGCGTCCGATTCATTGATACCGCCGACACCGGCAGCAACAATTTTTACCTTGACCTCGTCTGTAGAGATTTTAGTCAATGAATCTTTCAACGCTTCAACTGAACCCTGAACATCAGCTTTAAGCACAATATTAAGATAGGCCACTTCACCCTTGCCCATCTGTGAAAACAGTTCTTCAAGATGTGCCGATTTTTGTGCTGCCAAACGCGTGTCGCGGAATTTATCCTGGCGCTCTTCAGCAAGAGCACGGGCCTTGCGTTCATTTTGCAGGACGATAAGGTCATCACCGGCATCGGGCACACCAGACAGACCCAGTATCTGAACAGGAATTGATGGTCCCGCTTTCTTCACCGGATTACCAAGTTCATCCAACATGACACGAACGCGGCCGAAATGTGTTCCGCTGACGATCGAGTCACCCTGGTTCAATTCACCGCCAGTGACTAATACAGTGGCAACAGGGCCTCGTCCTTTATCCAACTGCGATTCAATGATACTGCCTCGAGCAGGACCTTTTGGCGCCGCCTTGAGTTCAAGCAGTTCAGTCTGCAGAAGAATGGCTTCGAGAAGTTCATCAACACCTTCACCGGTATGGGCCGATACTTTGATAAATTGCGTATCACCACCCCAGTCTTCCGGCACGACTTCTTCAGCAACCAGTTCCTGCATGACACGGTCCGGATTAGCTTCAGGCTTATCAATTTTATTAACCGCGACAATCATTGGTACTCCGGAAGCCTTGGCATGACTGATAGCTTCCCTGGTTTGTGGCATGACACCATCATCAGCGGCAACAATAAGGATAACGATGTCAGTCACCTTTGCACCGCGGGCGCGCATTGCCGAAAAAGCGGCGTGGCCCGGTGTATCCAGAAAGGTAATCATCCCCTTGTCAGTTTCGACATGATAAGCACCGATGTGCTGGGTAATGCCACCAGCTTCACCCGCAGCCACTTTAGATTCGCGAATATAATCTAGCAATGAGGTTTTACCATGATCAACATGACCCATGATGGTAACAACCGGAGCCCTGGGCTCCATATTTCCCTGATCTTCTTCAACCACCAGGGTTTCCATGATTCTGGTTTCAACATCTTCAGCGGCCTGAGCGACTGGCTTGTGGCCCATCTCTTCAACTACCAGCATCGCCGTATCCTGGTCGATAGGCTGGTTTATCGTTGCCATCACACCCATTTTCATCAATGCTTTAATCACTTCTGCCGCCTTGATGGACATACGCTGGGCGAGATCAGAAACCGTGATGGTTTCAGGCACCTGGACTTCATGAATCACCGGCGCAGTAGGTTTTTGAAACTTGTGTTCCTGCTCAACATTTACAACAGATTTGGTTTTCTGCTTCTTGGTCTTACGGGAACCACGTTTGCCTGCAGTGACATGAAGCTCTTCACGTGAATAGCGCTGATCTTCATTTTCTCCAAAACGCTGGCCTTTTTTACCTTTACGGGACTTGGTATCCTGTTTTTTCTGATTGCTCAGTTCCTGCTGGGCACGAGCCTGTTTTTCCGCTTCCTGGCGCTCTTCCTGTAGTGCTTTTTCAGCCGCTTCAGCTTCAGCCTTTTTCCGGGCTTCCTCGGCAGCCAGCTTTTCTTCTTCTTCCTGTTTTAAACGCTCTTTTTCTGCCTGGAGGCGGGCATCATTAAGCGCATCCATCTGTTCGCGTTGACGCGCCTGGTCTTCCAGGGCTTTTTTGGCCGCTTCCGCTTCCAAGCGCAGACGATCAGCCTCATCAGGCTGGCTTTCATTTTTGACGAATGTGCGTTTGCGCTTAACTTCAACTTTGACAGTTTTGTTTTTGGCTGCAGCACCTCCACCCCGCGCCGATATGCGCCCGGTTGACTTGCTACCCTGGGAAAGCTCGCTGGTGGTTTTTCGTTTCAGCGTGATCTTGCGGTTACCTGTTGGCTTGGACTCTTCTGCCTTGGTAACATGGCTACTGCGCAGGAAATCCAGGAGCTTTTTCTTCTCATCAGCTGTCACTTCATCTTTTTCAGATGACTTGTTAATTCCAGCTTCATTCAACTGTTTTATTAACCTGTCAACCGGAACACCGACATCCGAGGCCAATTGACTGATTGTTACTACACTCATTCCAACAGCTCCTTACGCACCTGTTTCATTTTCTTCAGCAAACCATGGTGCCCTTGCAGTCATGATTAATTCACCGGCACGTTTTTCATCCATACCGTCTATC
>JARRJW010000223.1:0-3697 GCA_037388785.1 Gammaproteobacteria bacterium | reverse complement strand
TTGCCACATTCCTGCTGAGCCTCTCGCAACGTTATAAGCAACGTGGTTTTTCATCTCATGAATTTAACTTAAGCATGTCTCGCAATGAAATTGGCAACTATCTGGGTCTGGCTGTTGAAACCATCAGCCGCCTGTTTACCCGTTTTCAGGATGAAGGCATTCTCCGGGTTGAACGCAAGCATGTTGAACTCATAGACCTTGAGGCACTGAAGCGAATCAGCAGCCACTGCAATCCGCACGACACATCCTCCAAATCCTCTGTATCCATCTGAATTTTGTAAAAAATAGCTTATCAGCATAGCTATTTTAGTCTTTATTGATGCATATCAATGAATCGTAATCATTATTCGACGATATTTGCACGGTCTCAGATTCTGGCCATTAAACTTTTTGATATTTTCCGGTTTATTCCGGTTGTATATGGCTGTTAATGATTTAGAATCTGGACTAGGGGTAAAACCCTCTAATAAATCCAATAATTCACAATTCATGCAACGCTTTGGAGAAAACTAATGGAGTCACAGGCCACGTATAACTATAAAGTTGTACGCCAGTTTGCCGTCATGACGGTCATCTGGGGTATTGTGGGCATGTTGGTTGGCGTCATTGTTGCCGCACAACTCGCATTCCCGACACTCACCGATGGTATCTCGTTCCTCTCTTATGGACGTTTGAGACCATTACACACCAATGCAGTTATTTTCGCCTTTGGCGGTTCTGCACTGTTTGCCACATCCTATTACGTGGTCCAACGTACCTGTCAGGTACGACTCATCAGTGACAAGCTTGCAGCTTTCACATTCTGGGGCTGGACTACCATTATTGTTCTCGCTGCCGTTACGCTACCTTTGGGATTCACCAGCGGTAAAGAATATGCCGAACTGGAATGGCCAATTGACCTGTTGATTACCGTTGTCTGGGTTACTTATGCCATTGTTTTCTTCGGCACTATTATCATAAGGAAAACGCCTCACATTTATGTGGCTAACTGGTTCTATGGCGCATTCATTATCGTAGTTGCGTTATTGCACCTTGTTAACAGTGCGTTCGTACCGGTTACCCTGACAAAAGGCTACAGTTTCTACTCCGGTGCTACTGATGCCATGATTCAGTGGTGGTATGGTCATAATGCGGTTGGTTTCTTCCTGACTGCAGGCTTCCTGGGTATCATGTACTACTTCGTACCCAAGCAGGCTGAACGTCCGGTTTTCTCATACCGTTTGTCAGTTGTGCATTTCTGGGCACTGGTTTCCACCTACATGTGGGCTGGACCTCACCACCTGCACTACACTGCATTGCCTAACTGGACCCAGTCAGTCGGCATGGTCTTCTCGCTGATTCTTCTCGCTCCTTCCTGGGGTGGTATGATCAACGGTATCATGACCCTGTCAGGTGCATGGCACAAACTGAGAACCGACCCAATTCTGAAATTCCTGATCGTTTCTCTGTCTTTCTACGGTATGTCTACCTTCGAAGGTCCAATGATGTCGATCAAAACCGTCAACGCTCTGTCTCATTACACTGACTGGACTGTTGGTCACGTTCATTCCGGTGCATTGGGCTGGGTTGCCATGGTTTCCATCGGTGCTCTTTATCACTTGATTCCGAAGCTTTACGGCCGTGAAGGCATGTTCAGCAAGGGGCTGATTGAATTGCACTTCTGGATTGCCACCATTGGTACTGTACTTTACATTGCAGCCATGTGGATTGCCGGTGTGATGCAGGGTCTGATGTGGCGTGCAGTTAACAGTGACGGCACCCTGACCTATTCGTTCATTGAATCTGTTGAAAGAACTTATCCTTTCTACTACATCCGTCTACTGGGTGGCGTTCTCTTCCTCGGTGGTATGGTTATCATGCTGTACAACGTACTCAAAACCATTGCTGACAAGGGTGAAGCAGATGATGCAATCCCTCAAGTCGCTGCACACTAAAGGGAGGATTAAGTCATGAGTCATGAAGTAGTCGAAAAGAATATTGGCCTGATGATGGTGCTTATCCTCGTGGTAGCCCTGGCCGGTGGTGCTGTAGAGTGGTTCCCATTGTTCTTCCTGGATGAAACAACCGAACCAATCGAAGGCGTAGATCGTTATGATGCGCTTGCCCTGGAAGGTCGTGATATTTATGTTCGCGAAGGCTGCTATAACTGCCATTCGCAAATGATCCGTCCTTTCCGTGCAGAAACAGAACGTTATGGACACTACTCTGTAGCAGGCGAGTCGGTTTACGACCGTCCGTTCCAGTGGGGTTCGAAACGTACTGGTCCTGACCTGGCCCGCGTTGGTGGTCGTTACAGTGATGACTGGCAGTATGCTCACCTGTACAACCCACGTGACCTGGTACCTGAGTCCAATATGCCAGCTTACCCTTGGCTGTTTGATAGTAAGCTAACTGGTGACAACACTGCAGACAAAATGGCTGCATTGAATATCGCCGTTAGCGTGACATGTCCAAAGTGTAATCTGTATACCGATGAAGATATGAAAGGCGCTAAAGCAGCAGTCGAAGGTAAAACTGAAGCTGACGCATTGGTCCACTATCTACAGGGTCTTGGAACTGCACTATAAAGGAATCATCTGATGGATATTAACGACTTTCGCTCCTTACAAACTGTCGTCGCCTTTGTTGCGTTTGTTGGAATCGTGATCTGGGCTTGGGGCAAAAGACGGAAAAAGCCTTTTGATGATGCCGCTAACTTGCCTTTTGCTGACGAAGAGCAGCACAAGTCAACAGTTAAAGGGGAAAACAAATGAGTTCATTTTGGAGTAACTGGATTACTGTAATCACAGTAGGCAACATTTTGGCCTGTGTCTGGCTGATCTGGTGGACAATGAGAAAACGCGATGGTGAATCAGCTGAAGGTGATGTCACCGGTCATGCCTGGGATGGTGATCTGCAGGAATATAACAACCCATTACCACGCTGGTGGTTGTGGATGTTCTATATCACCATCATCTTTGCTTTCGGTTATCTGTACCTGTATCCAGGCTTGGGTAATTACGGTGGCGCATTGGGCTGGACTGCTCAAAATCAGCACGAAGCCGAAATGGCCTCAGCGGATGAAAAGTATGGTCCTATCTTTGCACAGTACCGTGATGTTTCGGTTGAAGAACTGGCTAAAAATTCAGATGCCAATGCGATGGGTAAACGCCTGTATCTAACCTACTGCATGCAGTGTCATGGTTCAGATGCGCGTGGTAGCAAAGGTTACCCTAACCTGGCTGACAATGACTGGCTTTGGGGTGGTTCTCCTGACATGATTAAAACCAGTATTGCTCAAGGCCGTCGCCAGAAAGCACCTATGCCAGCTGCACAGGCCATGCCACCATGGACACCGGTTATTGGTGAAGATGGTGTTGCCCAGGTCACTGAGTATGTTCTTGAGTTAAGTGGTCGTAAAGCCGATGCCGAAATGGCTGCAAAAGGCAAAGAAATATACATGACAAACTGCAGTGCCTGCCATATGCCTGACGGTGCCGGATTCCATGCGTTGGGCGCACCTCGCCTGAATGATAACATCTGGTTGTTTGGCAAATCGAAATCACAGATCAAGGATGTAATTGCCAATGGCAGAAACCAGGTGATGCCTGCATGGAAAGAAATGCTCGGCGATGACAAGGTTCATGTCCTTACAGCCTATGTCTATTCTTTATCCAATAACTGATAAATTGTCATAAAGCTGTTTGAAAAACCCGGT
>JARRJW010000222.1:0-4170 GCA_037388785.1 Gammaproteobacteria bacterium | reverse complement strand
ATCGGCATCACGTCCGATCAAAACAACACCCCGACAGGTCATTTCCAATACATTTGATAACTCGGCAAAATCAGCACCCTTGCAATCACCACCCATGATGACAACCGAACGACTTTCGTCGTAACGATGCAGTCCCTGTAGCGCAGCAATACATGAGCCGACATTGGTCGCCTTGGAATCATTGAAAAACTTGATTCCGTTAAATTCGGCGATGAACTGGGTTCTGTGCGGCAGGCCGGTAAAGCCTTTTAAAACACCCAGCATCGAATCCATGGAAAAACCGGCGGCTACACCCAATGCCAAGGCAGCCATGACATTGGCAACATTGTGCTGGCCGCTGATTAACAGTTCATCAGTTTTTATCAGGGCTTCACTACCCTGGCATATCCAGGAGTGTCCATTGATCTTTCTTAAACCAAAATCCGTCTGCCTGGCAGGTTCATTCAAGCTAAAGCCAATGACAGTCATCACGGTTAATCACCTTGTTTTCAGCCTTATCAAAAATCCGGGCTTTTGCGTTTGCGTATTCTTTCAATGATGCGTAACGGTCCATATGATCTTCTGAAACATTCAGAACCGCTGCTGACAGGGGTTTTAATGTACTCAGCGTTTCCAGTTGAAAACTGGAAAGCTCCAGTACAAACAGGTCGTGGCCACAATCAAGCAAATCCAGGGCCGGCGTACCAATATTGCCACCGACACCGACATCAAAACCCGCTGCCCTGGCCATTTCGCCGACCAGTGTTGTCACCGTGGTTTTACCATTTGAACCGGTTATGGCGATAACCGGGGCATCGACATATTGAGCAAACAGTTCAATATCACCATAAACAGGAATACCCTTTTCGATTACCTGCTGAATTAAAGGATCTTTTAATGACAACCCCGGGCTGACAATCAGCCGATCAGCCGAAAGGAAAGCTTTCTCGTCAAAGCTGCCGAGGAAACGGGCAACATCAGGATAATGTTGCTTAAGTTCATCCAGGCCAGGTGGAAGATCACGACTATCAGTTACCGCTACCGATTCACCCTTGGCAGATAGAAAACGCACGACAGACAACCCGGTTTTACCCAAACCGACAACCAATGTTTTACCGGCAAATGATGATTCCGGAGTTGCCATAAAATTATTTCCTGCCGCTACCATTAACGTATTTTCAAACTTGCCAGACCAATCAGTACGAGAATCACGGTAATGATCCAAAAACGTACAATGACCCGTGGTTCCGGCCAGCCTTTCAACTCAAAGTGATGATGCAAAGGTGCCATGCGAAATATTCTTTTACCGGTTAACTTGAACGAAGCCACCTGTAATATCACCGAGACCGTCTCCATCACGAAGACCCCGCCCATGATGAATAAAACCAGCTCCTGACGAACACAGACCGCCACAATACCCAGCGCTGCACCCAGGGCCAGCGCACCGACATCTCCCATAAACACGGATGCCGGATAAGTGTTAAACCAGAGGAAGCCCAGACCGGCACCGACGATCGCACCGCAGAACACGGCAATTTCTCCGACACCGGGAATGTATTCAAGCAACAGGTAATCAGCGATCTCGGAATGCCCGGTGACATAGGCAAAAATACCCAGGGCACCACCCACAAGCACGGTTGGCATAATGGCCAGGCCATCAAGACCGTCGGTCAGGTTAACCGCATTGGAAGTGCCGACAATGACAAAATAAGTCAGCAGGATAAACCAGGGGCCAAGATCGAAAACCCATTCCTTGACAAAAGGCACAACCAGCTGCGTTTCAGCAGGAGTGGTCGCATACATATATAAAAATATGGCTGCCGCCAAACCTGCAACGGATTGCCAAAAATACTTGTATCTTGCAATCAAGCCTTTTGGGTCCTTATGAACCAGTTTCTTATAATCATCAATCCAGCCGACAACACCAAAAGCCAGCGTTGTTAACAGCACAACCCAGGTATAACGATTTTCCAGATCAGCCCATAGCAGGGTAGCTACTGATATCGCTACCAGAATCAAGGCACCGCCCATGGTTGGCGTACCGGCTTTTTCGAGATGACTTTCAGGTCCATCGGTTCTGACTGTCTGGCCAATTTTGTAACGGGTTAAACGCCGAATCATCAAAGGCCCGACAACAAAAGAAATCAGCAGCGCAGTTAAAACAGCCAATATGGTTCTTAAAGTCAGGTAACGAAATACGTTAAAACTGGAATCAAATTGCGAGAGATATTCTGCCAGCCAAATCAGCATGCCACATCTCCTGAAGAAACCTGACTCGATACAGGACCTGATACGGCCAATGCATCGACCACCTTGTCCATGCTGGCACTTCTTGATCCTTTGACAAGAATGAAATCACCTTTTGATGTTTGGCCATCGAGATAAGCAAGCAATGCTTCATGACTGGAAAAATGCTCACCGTCAGCAGTAAAACTTTTTTGCGCAGCCTCGCTCAGGCTGCCGCAGGTCAGCAGCACATCAACAGACTTTTCAGATGCCAGTTTCCCAAGACCAGAATGAATAGCAGTCGACTGTTCGCCAAGTTCAGCCAGGTCACCAAGCACCAGTATTTTTCTACCCGGCGCTGACACCAGCACATCTATTGCAGCCGCTACAGAGTCGGCATTGGCATTGTAAGTGTCATCAATTAAGACTTGCCCCTGTTTACCCGGCAAACAGTTCAAACGACCGTTAACTGGCTGCAGCGTTTTCAAAGCTTCACAAATCAAGTCCCAGTCAATGTCCATCTGCCTTGCTGCGCTAATCGCTGCAGTCGCATTCAGCGCGTTATGACGTCCCGCCAGTAACAAGCGAATGCTTTCTTTGTGGCCCGAGGCTTTTTCCAGCACATCGAACTCGGCATAAAAACCGTTTTCAGACCATCCCATATGGTAACTGGCAGCATCGAACTGGTAATCATTTTGAGTCGCTTCGCCAAAGCTGACTAAGCGCTCGACATCGCTTGCCAGTTTCCGCCAAAGATCAACCCATTTACTGTCGCCATGGTATATAAAAATACCCCCGGCTTTTAAACCATTAACAATTTCAGCTTTACCATGGGCGATGTTTTCTTCAGAACCGAATTCACCAATGTGCGCTGTACCAGCATTATTCAAGATGGCGATATCCGGCTCAGCGATTTTGGAAAGGTAATCAATCTCGCCGATGTGATTGGCACCCATTTCCACCACAGCCAGTGTTTCATTCTGCAACCTGAGTAATGTCAAAGGCACGCCGATGTCATTATTCAGATTACCCAGGGTTGCCAGCACCTTGTGACGGGTTGAAAAAATCGCCGACAGCATTTCTTTCAAGGTGGTTTTGCCATTGCTACCGGTCAAGGCTATCACTTTCGGATTAACCTGTTCTCGCCAGGCTTTGGCAAGTCGGCCCAGGCCCAGTCTTGTATCATCAACAACCAGGCACGTCATAGCCGAGTCAACTGCTTTTTCCACCAGAGCTGCAACCGCTCCTTTTTGTTCGACACTTTCCAGGTAATCATGACCATCAAAGCGATCACCCTTAAGCGCAACAAACAGATCACCGCGATTGATACAGCGTGAATCGGTGCTGACATTTGAAAACGGCACATCTTCACCAAGCATGCGGGCATCGATTTTTTCAGCTGCAACACTAGTCATCATACTGGTGCGAATAGCGTTCATGATGCCTCCATGGCCGTTCTGACACAGGCCTGATCGCTAAAAGGCAAACGCTGATCACCTATAATCTGCCAGGCCTCATGGCCTTTACCGGCAACCAGAATGACATCATCGGCAGCTGCATTTTTTATCGTTTCAGTAATGGCTTTTTCCCTGTCCATTTCTATGACAGCTTCTGCGGGGTGCTGCATACCTTTCAAAATCTGCTCTATGATGAGATTAGGCGCTTCACTGCGGGGGTTGTCATTAGTCAGGACAACCGCATCACTTAAACGCTCTGCAATGGCACCCATTTGCGGACGCTTACCAGCATCACGATCACCTCCACAACCAAACACGCAAATCAGGCGACCACTAACATGTGCCTTCAATGATGAAAGTGCCTGCTCAAGAGCATCCGGTGTATGGGCATAATCAATCACCACGGTTGGAGCAGCATCACGCCTGAAAGCCTGCATACGACCATTCACCGTTGACAGGTTTTTTAAGCTGTTAATCGCGGTTTTAAAATCGACACCACATTCCAGTA
>JARRJW010000221.1:2436-6154 GCA_037388785.1 Gammaproteobacteria bacterium | reverse complement strand
TGAAGCGAATTCAGCAGGAAGCTTCTGAACTGAAACAGGAAGTTAAATTCTTAACCAGTTTGCTTTCAGACAAAGTCAATAAAGGCATTATTCGTTTTAAACAGGTGAGTCTTTTGAAATTACCTGGTAAAGGGCAATATAAACTTGGTTTCACCCTGGTACACCTTTCCAAGGTGGGTGGTAAAGTCGCCGGACAGGCCAGCATAGAGGTGTCAGGAACCCGTGATAACAAGCCCGAGACTCTGCAATTGCAGGATATTGCATCGGACGGAAAGGCATCCATGAAAATGGGTTTTAAAAATTACCAGGCATTTGAAGTCACTGTGAAACTGCCAGAAGACTTTATTGCTGAAAAATATACTATTACTGCTGACCCTGAAGGAAATGATGTCGAAAAGGTTGAACAAACCCGACCCTGGGCAGTGATTGAAAGTTAACTAATTATGATATGCTGAAGATATTCAGCAGGAGATCCTATTCATGAAAAAATTTCGTGCCCCCAAGGTCAGTACAGTGATTGGTGAAGGAACTACTATCAGTGGTGACCTGGTATTTAGCGGCGGTTTGCATCTTGATGGAAGTGTTAAAGGCGATATTTCTGCATCAGAGGGTGATGAAGTTACCCTGACTGTCAGTGAGAAGGGTGAGGTTAACGGCGATGTTCGGGTAACCCACATGATTTTGAATGGCACAGTGATCGGTGATGTCTACGTCACTGGTCGTGTAGAGTTGGCACCGCAGGCAAGGGTCACCGGTTCGCTTTATTACAAACTGCTTGAGATGGCGATGGGTGCCGAAGTTAATGGTCAACTCATCCACACTGACGGTGAACCCAAAAAACTCGAGTACGATTCACAGGAAACTTCGGTCGAGGATGATTGATAAAACCCTGAAATCAGTATTCTTGACTGTTTTTCTAGGTTATTCCATAATTCACTCCTGTCAATTGCAATTTTAGTTGAGACTTAAAATGACTGAAACGGCTTCAATTATCGATGATTTAACATTCACCAGTGCAGCTGCAAACAAAGTAGCCCAACTGATTGAAGAAGAAGGCAACCCTGAGCTCATGTTGCGAATTTACGTGCAGGGCGGAGGTTGTTCTGGATTCCAATATGGCTTCACATTTGATGAAAATGTCAATGATGGCGATTCCAGAGTTGTCACAGATGGTGTAACTCTGCTTATTGACCCGATGAGTATTCAGTACCTGATGGGCGCTGAAGTCGATTATTCTGAAGGTTTGCAGGGCGCGCAGTTTGTCATCAGGAATCCCAATGCCTCGACTACCTGCGGCTGTGGCTCGTCTTTTTCTGTCTAGGCAAAGTACACGCCACCGCAAATTCTCAAACCTTTTGCCCCTGTAACATCCGGCAAATTGCCTGGTGATCCTGACATAGTCTGTCGGGCAAGCCAGGCAAAAGCAACCGCCTCTACCCAATCAGGCGGACAACCAAAATCTTCTGTACTGCCAACATGGTTACCGTGAAACTCCTGTTTCAGTAACGAAACCAGGTGATGATTGTGTACACCGCCCCCGCAAATCAGAATCTCATCAAGATCATTCATGACCTTGTTGATTTCATTTTTTATGGTTTTTGCAGTCAAAGCTGCAAGAGTGGCCTGTATGTTTTCGGCAGGTTCACTTAAGTATTCACCGGCATTTTCAAGAATCCATTTCAGATTAAAATAATCACTGCCGGTGCTTTTAGGGAATGCAAGACTGAAATATTTATCCTGCAGAAGGTGCTCAAGCAGTGGCTCAATAATTTTTCCCGAGGCCGCGAAGCCGCCATTTTCGTCAAACGGAAGTTGTTTCTTATAGCTTATCCAGTCATCCAGTAAACGATTCCCTGGGCCGGTATCAAGGCCAACAACAGTATCCTTGCCAAGTGCGGTGATATTCGCAATGCCACCGATGTTGAGAACAATGCGTTTTTTATCGGGGGCAGCAAATACCGATTTATGAAAAGCCGGAGCCAGCGGGGCTCCCTGTCCGCCGGCGGCTATATCCCGGCTGCGAAAGTCAGATATTGTAGTTATGCCGGTTTTCTCGGCAATTGTAGCGGGGTTGCCAATCTGCAGCGTGTAGCCGGGTAATTTATCCGGTGCATGCCGAATGGTTTGCCCATGGCAGCCAATAGCGATGATTTGCGAGGCAGTTACGCCAGCCCTATTAAGGCACTCTGATGTGGCCCTGGCATATTGATGCCCACAAGCCTGATCCAGTTCAAGGGTTTCATCGAGTGAATCACCTTTTTCAATAAGATGTTTCAGGCGGTTTTTTAAAGCCTCAGGCCAGGCTTGCGAGTGGGTTTTAACTAACTCGAAATGGTTGTTTTCAAATGACACCAGGGCGGTATCAATACCATCCAGGCTGGTACCGGACATGATGCCGATATAGAGGCCGTCAACCATCTTGCGAAATTGATTCTGATGCAGCTACTTGCGGGTTACCGGAGGACATCAGATCAAACTTACCCTGGATTTCAGCTGTTTTCTGATCAAAGTCTTTACGGTATTTGCTGTTGATGGGGTCCGCTTTGGGTAATTTAACCGTTAAGGGATTGCGGTGAACACCATTTACGCGAAATTCATAATGCAGATGCGGCCCGGTAGCCAACCCTGTTTTGCCGATATAGCCAATGATTTGCCCCTGTTTTATCGTACGGCCTTTTTTGCTCGATTTGGCATACTTGGACATGTGTGCATAAAGTGTCGTGTATTTTGTGCCATGCTGGATGATTACAGTTTTGCCATAACCGCCCTTGGTGCCCCTGAAAATGACCTTGCCGTTTCCGGCTGCTTTGATAGGGGTTCCCGTTGGCGCTGCATAATCTACACCTCTATGGGCGCGCCATTTTTTCAGTACCGGGTGGAACCTGCCATTGGTAAAACGGGAACTGATCCGGGCAAACTTGACCGGTGTTCTGATAAAGGCGCGTTTTTTATTGCGTCCATCGTCGGGATCGTAGTAACTGGTATTGCCGTCAGGCGTGGCATAGCGAACCGCTTTAAATAGTTTGCCATCGTTGTTAAATTCGGCCATGAGAATTGGGCCATTTCTCAATTTTTTACCATCAAGAAAATGTTCCTCGTAGAGTAGCTTGAAGGTGTCACCTTTTCTCAACTCCAGGGCAAAATCAATGTCCCAGCCAAATATGCCCGCCATTTCCATAATCTGGGCATCCGTCAAACCGGCATTTTGGCCATCAACAAACAGTGAAGAGTTAATTTCACCGGAGGTGTAGGCCAGTTGCACGTCAACATCACGAATAATTTTTTCTGATTCGTATCCCTTGTCGGTTTTTGAGATCAACAGACTTTCTGTTGGGCTCCTGACCACCATTAATTCCAGCAGGCCGTCATCATCATCACGCATCAGCTTGATTGTTTCGCCAGGATGAATATCCGCCAGGGTTTTTGCAAGTTTGGAACTGTTGACAATTTTATGCAGCGTAGAAGGGCTTAGCTTCCATTCCTTGAAAATGTTGGCAATACTGTCACCACTTCGAATTGTTCGCGTTTCCCAGGTTGGTGACATAACAGGAAGAGGTTCTGCTGAAACCGGTTTTTGGGTTTCAGCAACAGAATTGTCACTGGTGATAACTTCAGGTGCTTCGGCAGGCGTGAGCGGGACTGTCTGCATTTGAACTGGAATCGGGCTATTGCCGGTTTCTAAAACTTGGGATTCAGCCTGGCTTTCCATCCCGGCAAC
>JARRJW010000221.1:0-2412 GCA_037388785.1 Gammaproteobacteria bacterium | reverse complement strand
GATCAGGACTATCCTGATGGTCTCCGGGTTTCTGCTCGGGCTCAAAATTGAAAAAGATTGAAGTCGCAATCAGTGTAATACCAAAAAAGAGCAACACTTTTCGAACAATCTGCGTTTTTGCTTTTTTGAAATGTGGCTTGTAATCATTCATAGCTCAGATAATTCTATCTATTTTCATCAATAAATTCAGTCAGATTTCATCATCATCTTAAAACTTTTAGTATTTTCCTGTAATTTACGCACTTTGCTCAATCTGGAAAAGAATCATGACAAGCCAATCTACAGATATTGATAACAGCCTGGATATAATCTACCGGGGTACCGAGGAAGTGCTTCTGGAAGAAGAGTTGGTCAAAAAGCTCAAACGCGGCAAGCCGCTTAAAATCAAGGCTGGCTTTGATCCAACCGCGCCTGATTTGCATCTTGGTCATACCGTGCTCATTAATAAACTCAGGCAGTTTCAGGATCTCGGGCATGAGGTCATGTTTCTGGTCGGTGATTTCACTGCAATGATCGGTGACCCCACCGGTAAAAGTGCCACGCGCCCACCGTTAACGCGTGAAGACGTCATTGAAAATGCCAAGACTTACGAGCACCAGGTTTTCAAAATTCTTGATGCGCAAAAAACCACGGTTTTATTTAACTCTTCCTGGATGGGGGAGATGAATGCATCTGACATGATTCAACTCGCCGCCAAGCACACCGTGGCGCGTATGCTTGAGCGGGATGATTTCAGTAAGCGCTATAAGAGCGGTCAGTCTATTTCAATCCATGAGTTTCTTTATCCGCTGGTCCAGGGTTATGATTCGGTGGCGATGAAGGCGGATGTTGAGCTTGGTGGCACCGATCAGAAATTTAACCTGTTAGTCGGTCGACAGCTGCAGGAGGCTTATGCGCAAGAACCTCAGATTGCTTTGACCATGCCAATTCTGGAAGGACTGGATGGTGTTCAGAAAATGTCCAAGTCACTTAATAATTATATCGGCATTACCGATTCGCCTGACGACATGTTCGGTAAAATCATGTCGATATCCGATGAACTCATGTGGCGTTATTTCGAACTGTTAAGTTTTCGCCCAATGTCTGAAATCGAAACTTTTAAAACTGATATTGAAGCAGGCAAGAACCCGAGGGATGTTAAATTTCTGTTGGCCAAGGAACTCATAGGCCGTTTTCACGATGAATCGGCAGCAGACAAGGCCCAGCAGAATTTCGTCGAACGCTTTCAAAAAGGTGCCCTGCCCGATGATATACCTGAGCTGGAATTGAGTTGTGATGAAGGTGGCCAGTTAGGTATCGCCGCGCTATTAAATGCTGCCGGACTGGTATCAAGCAATGGTGAGGGCTTTCGCATGATAAAGCAGGGTGCGGTGAAAATTGACGGTGAAAAGGTTTCTGATAAAAGCCTGATGTTAACCGCTGGCTTTAACAGTGTTGTCCAGGTTGGCAAGCGTAAGTTTGCAAAAATTACTCTGACCTCTTCTTAAAGCATTGCGAAAAATTATTTTTCGATCGTTATAACCGATTTTGCAGACGCTGCTAACAAGGGTAAATGCAGTCTTTTGGCATGCAGAAAAAAGTTTTTTTCACAAAACTGAAATTAACTGTTGACGCAGAAAATATCATCCCTATAATGCGCCGCTCCTGAGTTGATCGGGCCTGAAAAAAGAACATCATTTCAAGCCCGGATACATGAAAAAAATCAATCAGGAAATCTTAGTTACACCATTGCCATTAAATTTTTATAAAAAATCTATTGACGATGTGAAAAACGACGCTTAAAATTGTGCGTCTTTGTTGCCCAAAAGTTCGGGTGACACGCTCTTTAAAAATATGATCAAGTAATTTGTGTGGGTGCTCCGTTGATGGTTGGCGATAGCCAATAAAGAATATCGACGAAGCAAACATAAAACTTAGTTAATTCCTAAATTTTAGTTAGTGTAAGTCGAGCAAGGATTTTGTCCCTCCTAAAAGGGACAGTTCAAACTTCAACTGAAGAGTTTGATCCTGGCTCAGATTGAACGCTGGCGGCATGCTTAACACATGCAAGTCGAACGGAAACGATGGGAGCTTGCTCCCAGGCGTCGAGTGGCGGACGGGTGCGTAACGCGTAGGAATCTACCCAGTAGTTGGGGACAACACGAAGAAATTCGTGCTAATACCGAATACGGTCTACGGACTAAAGGGGGCCTCTTCTTGAAAGCTCTCGCTATTGGATGAGCCTGCGTCAGATTAGCTTGTTGGTGGGGTAATGGCCTACCAAGGCGACGATCTGTAGCTGGTCTGAGAGGATGATCAGCCACACTGGGACTGAGACACGGCCCAGACTCCTACGGGAGGCAGCAGTGGGGAATATTGGACAATGGGGGCAACCCTGATCCAGCAATGCCGCGTGTGTGAAGAAGGCCTGAG
>JARRJW010000220.1:0-4075 GCA_037388785.1 Gammaproteobacteria bacterium | reverse complement strand
CAGAACCTGGTACAGCAGGAGTTTCAATGGTGACGTCATCAAAGAAGTCGAGACGCTGTAGCCGTTCTCTTGACTGCTTCACTTTTTCACTGGAATACCAGCCGGTTTCCATCTGTCGCATTTCTCTACGGAGAACTTCATCACGGGTTCTATCATTGCCTGAGATATTAACGCGATTGACGTAGACACGGTTACCGGGATCTACATAGAAGGTTATTGCTACCGTTTTCTCTTCCTCGTTGATATCAGGAATGCTGTTAACGTTGGCAAAGGCATAACCATTATCTGCCAGTTTACGGTTGATACGATCAGAGCTTTCAACAATATTCTTACGAGAGAACGCAGTACCGCGAATAGCCGCGGTTGAGGTAGTAGGAGCGAAGGGCCTCAAGGTCGGCAGAAAGCTTTTGTTTGGAATACTGATCTGACTGATCAAGTGGATTCCACCAGCTGGGTTCACCCAGTTTGAATTCATCAAGCAAATCCTCGTCTTCAAAGGACTTGTTACCAACGATGTTAATATTTTTAATCTTGGCCGATTCACCCTCAGCGATACTGATACGGATGGCAACTCGGTTACGTTCAAGCGGAGTGACCGTTGAACTCAGTTCAACGGCATATTTACCCTCACTGTAAAACTGCCTTCTGAGTTCCTGCTCTATTTTGTCGAGTACTGAACGGTTGAAAGTCCGCCCTTCTGCCAGGCCAATTTCTTTCAAGCCTTCCAACAAAGCTTCGGTTTCGATGGACTTGTTGCCCTTGATTTCTATCTCGGAGATGGCCGGTCTTTCCTGCACCAGAACGACAAGCACATCATCTTCATATTCGAGTTTGATATCTTTGAAATATCCTGACTTAAACAGTGATTTAATGATATCTGCAGTGTCATCAGAATCGACCGTCTGACCAATTTTGACAGGCAGAAAATTGAAAACTGTGCCAGCAGAGATTCGCTGAAGTCCTTCAACCCGGATATCCTTGATAACCAGATCGGCCGCCTGAAGCTGCATGGCAGGCAGCATAATCAAACCTGCCAGCAAAAGTCTTTTTATCCCGTTCATCATATATTTAATATAAACAATAAGTTATTTAATTTATTTAAACTTATTTGTTAGGTTTTTAGTTTTTATAACCCGCAAAGTATAAAGTAAAATAAGGTGTTTTCCTAATATAAATAGCCCACATCGACTAACCAACAAAACGTGATATATCAACGAAAAAAGCAAGCCCCATAAGCGCAATCAGCAACGCCAGACCTATACGTTGCCCAAACTCAATAAAGCCCTCGGAAAGCGGGCTCCCCTTGATTGCCTCAAGCAAAAAGAAAAACAGGTGGCCGCCATCGAGTACCGGAATGGGCAAAAGATTTAAAACACCAAGACTGATACTGACTATAGCCAGAAATTTCACGAAATAGATAAAACCGATACTCGCCGTTTTACCGGCAGTTTGCGCAATGGTTATTGGTCCGCTGAGATTATTGATTGAAGCGTCACCGATAAGAATTTTACCGAGCACATTGAGAGTCAGGACACTATAGTCCCAGGTTTTTTCGACAGACAGCTTGACCGCAACCAGCGGCCCATATGTCACCTTAGCCTGATACTGCTCAAGAAATCCTTCCGGAACTTCGGCCGCCGCACCTATACGCCCGATGGTTTCATCGCCAAGACTGGTTTTTTTAGGAATAAGCGTGACATCCATTAGTGCTGCCTCACGCTCGATGGTCACCAGGAGCGGCTGTTCCGGGTTCTTGCGTATAACATCAACCCAGGCAGACCAGCTTTCTACCGCTTTCTGGTTGACGGCAATAATTTTATCGCTTTTCTTTAGGCCTGCCCTGTCAGCTGCTTCACCGGCAACAATTTCTCCGATTACCGCGGGCAGCTTGGGTGAAAAAGGCATGACGCCCATTTGCTCCAGTAAACTGATATCCGTGTTTTCCGGGTCAATATCAGCAAGCTTAAGCTGCAGCGAACGTGGGTAATCCTGTGCATCAGAAACGGTTACAGCGACTTGTTCAGTTTCGATAGAGCTGGCAAGAAGCGCATATACAGTGTTTTCCCAGGTAGCCGTCTGACGCTCACCAATTGCCGTTATCCTGTCGCCAGGTAACAGACCGGCTTCAGCTGCTGGTGAGTTTTCTATCACATCACCCACACTAGGTTTCATACCGGTATCACCGACAACAAACACCAGCCAGTAGGCAAAAATTGCAAACAGAAAGTTGAATAACGGGCCGGCAAATACAATGGCGCTGCGTACTTTTAGATTTTGCCGGTTAAACGCCCTGTCTAGCTCAGTTTCATCGACAGGCGCTTCTCTCTCGTCCAGCATTTTGACATAACCACCAAGCGGAATGGCTGCAACAACATATTCAGTGTTATCAACCTTGCCAGTTTTCTTCCAGAGCGGCTTGCCAAAACCAATCGAAAAACGTAAAACCTTGACGCCAAGTTTGCGGGCCACCCAGAAATGACCAAATTCATGGATGCTGATTAAAATTGCCAGCGCAACAATAAAAGCCAATAACGTAAAGGGTAAGGAGTCCATCAATTTAACCTTTGTTGAACATAATTTCGGGCAATATCCCTGGCCAGTAAATCAATTTCCAGTAAATGCTCGATTGATTCAATATCTTCAGCCTGAACTTTCTCGAGTACAAGCGCATTGATTTCAGGGATTTTGGTAAAACCAATGCGGTTTTCCAAAAAAGCCATTACCGAGACCTCATTGGCGGCATTAAGTATTGCCGGGGCGGAATCTTTTTCCATCAGGGCATCAAAAGCCAGTTTCAGACAGGCAAAACGCGTAAAGTCCGGTTTATAGAAATCCAGACGGGCAATCTCGAAAAGGTCCAGTTTCTTAACGCCGGACTTAATCCTTTCTGGCCAGGCCATCGCATGAGCGATGGGTGTTCGCATGTCAGGATTACCCATTTGAGCCAGAACGGAACCATCATCGTATTCGACCATGGAATGAATCACACTTTGCGGATGTACCACCACTTCAATGAGTTCAGGTGAAGCATCGAACAACCAGCGGGCTTCAACCACTTCAAGCCCTTTATTCATCATGGTTGCAGAATCGACTGAAATCTTTTTTCCCATATCCCAGTTAGGATGGCTGACAGCCTGCTCAGGTGTGACATGATCAAGCGCTTCAGCAGGAGTATTAAGAAAAGGCCCCCCCGATGCTGTTAGCAATACGCGGTTAACGCCAACATTTGCCAGCCCCTTGTGGAAATTTACCGGCATACACTGAAAAATGGCATTGTGTTCACTGTCTATTGGCAGTATCTGCGCACCATGCATTTTGGCAGACTCCATAAACAGGTGGCCTGACATAACCAGGGCCTCCTTGTTGGCCAGCAACAGCTTTTTGCCTTTCTTTACTGCTGCCAATGCCGGCAGCAAACCAGCGGCACCGACAATGGCAGCCATCACCATGTCATTTTCATCAAGTGAAGCTACATCTACCAGGGCTTCGTCTCCAGTCATCACCCGCACTGAAACATCATTCAGATTGACCAGGTTTTCCGACAGTTTGTTCCCCGCCTTTTCATCCGCCATGACAGCATAATCCGGCTTGAACTCATCACAGAGTTTCAACATTCCTTCAACATCACGATTGGCTGTCAGCGCAATCACGTTATAGCGATCCGGGTGCTGACGACAAATATCCAGTGTACTCAGCCCGATGGAACCGGTTGCCCCCAGCACCGTTATATTCTGCATTACAGGGTGCCTCCGTTTATCATCATGATACCCAGCAGGTAAACAGGTGCAGCGGCAATTAAACTGTCAATGCGATCATAGACACCGCCATGACCCGGTAACAGGTTGCCACTGTCCTTAACACCGCGTTCACGTTTGATTTTACTTTCGAACAGGTCACCACCAACAGAAACTGCTGCCACAGCAACGCCGACAGCTGACAAAAGAACGGGATTTAACAATGAGAAAAATTCGTACTCGGCCATAACAAAACCGAGAACGGCTACGGCAATAAATGCGCCGATCACACCTTCCCAGGTTTTACCGGGACTGACATATGGAGATAGCTTGTGCTTGCC
>JARRJW010000219.1:0-12573 GCA_037388785.1 Gammaproteobacteria bacterium | reverse complement strand
GCCCTTGATTTTTCCAGACTCATTAGCGAGTTTCAAAGCCGATAAACCACCAAGGTTAAGACCCAGCACCGCAATATTATTTGTGTTAACATTTTTTTGTGCCAGCAATTGGTCAAGCGCTAATTGGCTACGCTTTACCCAGGTCTTATCATCAGAGGTTAGTTTGTTTTTCCATTGATCGGCTTCTTCAACTTTTCGGCTATTCATGCCCTCTCCGTACAAATCAGCAATCAAAGCCACATAACCGTTTTCGGCCAACATCTCTGCTTTGAGAATGGCAAAGTCATTGACTCCCCATTTCTCGGGCATAACCAAAATCCCAGTGCGTTTGCCCTCGTAGGCATCATCATAAAAAAGTTTACCCTTCAGGCTGACATCACCATCCTGGTAAGATACTTCCTC
Organism: Gammaproteobacteria bacterium; assembly: GCA_037388785.1. Lineage (GTDB taxonomy): Bacteria > Pseudomonadota > Gammaproteobacteria > Chromatiales > Chromatiaceae > JABDQZ01. The sequence continues at coordinate 12,171 of JARRJW010000219.1, read as the reverse complement.
ATTTTGCATGGCAGAGAAGCTATGACTGCTTAGAGCCAATAAAAAAATCGAAATCAGAAACTGTCGCATTGAAATAAAGTCCATTGTGCTATTCAACCTCATAACCGTTTGATGAAAGAACAAAATTGAAATTATCCCATTGTTGTTCAGTAAAATTGTCAAGAATTTCCCGACGGCAGGATAACTGAATCTGCAGTACTTTCTGGTGTAACTTGAAAATCTGTTCCTGTTTGGCGATCAGCACTTCCTGGCGGGTATCTTTCTGCAATGAAAGCTTGAGAAACTGGTTGCGTTCATAAATGATTTTATCCATCAGGTGAATAATTTTGACCCTGTTGGTCTTGCGCCATTTTTTAAAGATTTCCAGCTGTTCGTCAGTCAACTCAATAAAGTCCCTGTTGGCCATAATTAGCGGCATCAGGAATGGATGGTAACCTGCAGGTTTAATACTGTTCATACGACTTTGAATCAGATCCCAATCAACATCATCAAGATCTTCTTCTGCAGATACTTGAGAGCAGTCACATTTGGCATCCTCTTCCGAAAACGCATTTCCAGAGAAAATCAGCAGATAGGCTATAAGCAGGCTGGACAACAAATTAATCGGTTTCATACTCAACAATCCTTTGGAATAATTGTTAAATTACATTTGTTTGTTATATTGTTTTTATTGTCAGGTATGATTCTTAATGAATTAAGAACCCTAGAATTCATATCATAGACCAAAAATGATAATCTGCCAGAGGATCCACTATCTGGATCAGAACTTAAGTCAGTATATCCTATACGTAGAATCAGACAGACTTACTTACTTTCCACTGTAAATCCCTCAACCCGCTGAAATCCCCGGGGTAGTTTACTGCCTCTTCTGCCACGTTCTGAATTGAAATGTTCAAGGTCTGAAGGTTTCAGGGTCATATGCCGTTTGCCGGAATAAATGGTCAGACTGCCTTGTTCAGGGACTACAGCGATGACGACAACAAATTCTTCACGGGCCTCAACCCGCTTACCGGGAATACCAATGATTTTATTTCCCTTACCCCGACTTAAGGCCGGCAGGTCTTTCAGTGGGAACCTCAACATACGGCCTTCATTGCTTATGGCTACAACCGCATCGGTTTCAGGATCGAATATCTTCGCCGGCTTCAAAACCTTTGCACCCTTGGGTAGCTTGAGTAAAGACTTGCCGGCTTTCTTGTTCGCCAGAAAATCGGCATATTGTATTTGAAAGCCATACCCGGCATCCGAGGCCAGCAGATACCACTGTTTATCATCACCACCAACAGTAGCGACAAACATCGCGTTATTTGCCGGAGAAAGTTTACCGGTGAGGGGTTCACCCTGCCCTCTGGCTGAAGGTAATGTATGGGCCGGCAAAGAATAACTTCGTCCCGCAGAATCCAAAAACACAACCTGTTGATTGGAGCGAACATGGGATGCGTCCAGGAAGCTGTCTCCGGCTTTGTAGTTTAAACTGCCGGCATCGATATCATGGCCTTTAGCAGCCCTGACCCAGCCACGCTGGGAAAGAACAACAGTCAAAGGCTCGCTTGGCAACATGTCAGTTTCATCCATAGCTTCAGCTGCTGCCCGTTCTACCAATTGAGTACGACGGTCATCACCAAAATCGTCGGCGTCCTGCTTTAATTCCTTTTTAATCAAGGTTTTCATACGGCTGTTGGAACCCAATGTTTTCTCGAGCCAGTCTCTTTCCTCTTCCAGTTCCGACTGTTCCTGGCGAATTTTCATTTCTTCCAGGCGGGCCAACTGTCTTAACTTTGTATCCAGGATGTAGTCAGCCTGTACGTCAGTCAGACTAAAACGTGCCATTAAAACTTTTTTTGGCTCATCTTCAGTTCGAATGATGCGAATAACTTCATCCAGGTTTAGAAATGCAATCAACAAACCATCGAGCAAGTGCAGTCTATCGAGGACTTTTTGCAGACGATATTCCAGTCGCCGCTTGACTGTCTGAAACCTGAATTCCAGCCATTCCTTGAGCATTTCGCGCAGGTTTTTTACAGCTGGACGACCATCAAGACCAATAACATTCCAGTTGGCACGATAAGACCTTTCCAGGTCAGTCGTTGCAAACAGATGTGACATCATGCGTTCTATATCAACACGATTTGACCGAGGAACAAGTACAAGTCGAATCGGGTTTTCATGATCTGACTCATCCCGTAAATCTTCGAGCCAGGGAAGTTTTTTAGCTCGCATCTGTGCGGCTATCTGTTCCAGAATTTTCGCGCCTGAAACCTGGTGAGGCAAAGCGGTTATGACAATATCGCCATGTTCTTTTACAAAGCTGGCCCGCTGTTTGAATGTTCCGTTACCGGTTTCATAGATTTTCTGAAGCTCAGCTGCAGGTGTGATGATTTCTGCTTCACCGGGAAAATCCGGTCCTTTAACAAATTCGCAAAGTTCGGAAACTGTTGACTTTGGATGATCCAGTAAATGGATAGAGGCCGAAACGATTTCGCGCAAGTTGTGCGGTGAGATATCCGTTGCCATACCAACAGCGATACCGGAAACACCGTTTAACAACAGATTAGGCAGCCTTGAAGGTAACCATTCGGGTTCTTTCAGCGTACCATCAAAATTTGCCGTCCAGTCGACAGTGCCCTGTCCAAGCTCTTTTAAAAGCACCTGGGCATAAGGAGTAAGCTTGGCTTCTGTGTAACGCATTGCCGCGAAAGACTTAGGGTCATCCTGAGATCCCCAGTTTCCCTGACCATCAACCAGTGGATAGCGATAGGAAAAATCCTGAGCCATAAGCACCATCGCTTCATAACAGGCGGTATCACCATGCGGGTGAAACTTTCCGAGTACATCGCCGACAGTTCTGGCCGATTTTTTATACTTTGAAGCAGCGGTTAAGCCTAATTCCGACATGGCATAAACGATGCGGCGTTGAACGGGTTTTAAACCATCTCCGATGAAAGGCAATGCACGATCAAGTATCACGTACATGGAATAATCGAGGTAGGCCTTTTCAGTAAATTCCTTCAGGGGCAGCTTTTCAAAACCTTCAGGACTATAAGTTGTTGTTGTCGTCATGAGCTTCTTTGATCAGGATTCAGAAACAGGTTGATATTGATAGTCACGCAATGTATCCATAATCGACTCAATATCATTTTTCCAGCGCATCAACTGAATTTTCAGTTCTGGTTCATCGTAATAAGACGCTAGCATGGCAGGATTCAACGCAACGAAGACTCAAAACCCGGTAAAAATCGGTGGTGTAGCCAAAATCGGCCAGGCCACCATCACACCTTTGCGTATGGGCAACTTCATATCCGTATGAATTAAGCATTGTTTTAACGCGCTCCATGGCAATATCGTAAGGAATATTGCTGCGCACCATATAAAGATTTTGTTCATTTGCCTGTGAGAAAGTTGTCAAACAGAACAAGAATGCAATTGCAGTTGAGATCTTTTTAAAGCTCCGGATCAAAATGTTGACTCCTCAATGATGGTATTGATGGTCTCTTCCATCTTTACGGCCATAACCAGTAGTTCATCATTATTAAACCAACTGGCCATCTCCCTGATATTGGGTGCAATCAGTAAAACACTGCCATCAGCCTGTTCAGTAATCGTAATTCGGCATGGAAGGATAATACCCAGACGTGGTTCTATACGCATCATGTCGTAGAGCGTACCAAAGTTACAAAACCTCATACTGACCTGATGTTTGTTATGGGTAAATTCATCAATTAAACCCTGTTCAAGGTATCGCTCGGGAAAGAGTCGAAAATTTGCCGCCTTCAAGGCTTCTCTAACCGCTCTGACAGTTTCGTTAAAACCACTGCCCGATTCCACGATGATGGCCAGTTTATTGATGTTTTCACTTTCTTCAAAAGCGGGAACCGACCTTTTCATACTTCGGATATAAGCAACCAGGTCATTGATTTCCTGGTCTTCCAGTTTACCCAGCATAGACGGCATTTTAGAGTCATCCCGGTCGGCAATAATTATTTGCTTGATTTCGGCATCGGTAACAGATTTCTGGTATCCGGGATTATTAATTGCTGCAGGCATAACCAGGAATTGGCGTTTTCTGGAATGTGTAACACCGGTCCCCTTACCTTCACCGCTGCCGTCATTCGCATGACATTTTGCACAACGTTTTTTATAAATTTTCTGGCCGTTTTCCACGTTACCGACAATACTTTCAGAAGAGAACGTTTTTACAGGTTCATCTGACCAGCTACGCATGTAGGCAATAACTGCCTGTACCTGGGCATCACTTAATTCCTGGTAGGCAGGCATAATTCTTCCCGGCCTGCCCAGTCGTATGGTTTTTTCAAGGTAGTCGTTGGAGACGTGGCTTAATTTGATTGTTGATAATGGCAGGCCAATACCACCTTCACCGTCAATCTGATGGCACGCTTCACAATGTTCCCGGTAGATGGCTTTTCCATCAGGTGCCGCGTAAACCGGGGCAACAAGCAACATACTAATGCCAAGTAAAAGAATACTAACAATGGCTCGAGTCAAAACAGATTTATTCATAAGTCACTAATTCTCTAAAGCAGTCAGAACATGCCTGACTGCACTTGTCAGCCTATCAACATGTATTTTTTCACTGATAAACGGCGGCATGAGATAAACCAGTTTACCAAAAGGCCTGATCCAGACTCCCTGATCGACAATGGCCGGTTGTAAGCTTTTCATGTTGACGGGCTTTGACAACTCGACCACACCAATAGCTCCCAGGCACCTGACGTCTTCAACACCAGGTATTTTTTTACAGGCTTTAAGGCCATCTTTCAACCAGATTTCCAAAAGACTGACTTTTCCCTGCCAGTTGCTGTTCAACAATAAATCAATACTGGCATTGGCGACTGAACAGGCCAATGGATTGGCCATAAAAGTTGGACCATGCATAAAGACACCGGGAGAGCCATGGCTTATCCCGTCACTGATTTCAGTGGTTGTTAATGTAGCCGCCATCGTCATGTAGCCACCTGTTAACGCCTTGCCAACACACATAATATCCGGCGAAATCCCCGCATGCTGGCAGGCAAAAAGTTTACCGGTTCGACCAAATCCCGTGGCTATTTCATCGGTAATCAACAGCACATCATATTGATCACATAATTGCCTGGCATATTTAAGATATGCCGGGGAATAAAACCGCATACCACCGGCGCCCTGTACCACCGGTTCGAGAATGAATGCCGCCAATTCATCAGCATACTGCTGGAATGCACAATCAAGATTTTGCCTGTCAATTTCAGACAATTCCTCAGCAAAGCCCGACACAGGAGCATCGATAAAAACCTGGCTCATGGATCACAGACCGACATGGCACCAAAAGTGTCTCCGTGGTATCCGGAGCGTATTGTCAAAAAACGGTTTTTCCCCGATTTTTCTCTCGCAAGCCAGTATTGAATGGCCATTTTCATAGCCACTTCAACAGAAACCGAGCCGGAATCAGCAAAGAAAACCTTTTCCAGTCCCTGTGGTGAAATATTTACCAACGTTTCAGCAAGCCTGGCAGCCGGTTCATGCGTCAAACCACCGAACATCACATGGGACATGCGCTTTAACTGGTTTTCAATTGCCTGGTTGAGTTCGGGGTGATTGTATCCATGAATCGCACACCACCAGGATGACATGCCATCTACCAGTTCACGTCCATCCTTAAGCCGGATCATGACACCATCAGCGGATTCCACTTCGTATATTTCATATGGAGAAGGAATGCTGCTGTAAGGATGCCAGATATGCTCTTTGTCTATCTCAAGCCAGTTGGTCATGTCGGATATTGAAAGTCTTAAACTTCAGCCAGATTTCCCTTCTCCTGAAGCCACTGCTTGCGATCAGCAGCACGTTTTTTGGCCAGTAACATATCCAGCATGCCGTTGGTATCATCCCCCTGATCGATGGTTAACTGCACAAGTCGACGGGTATCCGGATCTATCGTTGTCTCACGCAATTGTTTAGGGTTCATTTCACCCAAACCCTTAAAACGCTGAATTGAGACCTTGCCTTTGAGTTTTTCAGCCTTGATGCGGTCAAGCGTGCCCTGTTTTTCAGCTTCATCCAGGGCGTAAAAGACCTGCTTGCCGACATCTATCCTGAAAAGCGGCGGCATAGCCACATATACATGACCTTCGCTGACAAGTTTTCTGAAATGTCGAACAAACAAGGCACAGAGTAATGTTGCAATATGCATCCCATCAGAATCGGCATCAGCCAGAATACAGATTTTTCCAAAGCGCAGCCTGGAGAGATCATCACTGCCAGGTTCGACGCCAATAGCGACAGATATGTCATGCACTTCCTGTGAAGCCAGCACATCAATAGAGTCAACTTCCCAGGAATTCAGAATCTTTCCCCGTAATGGCATGATGGCCTGAAACTCCCTGTCGCGGGCCTGTTTCGCTGACCCGCCAGCAGAGTCGCCTTCCACCAGGAACAGCTCGGTTCGACTGGTATCAACGCTGGCACAATCTGAAAGTTTGCCGGGCAATGCCGGCCCCTGCGTTACTTTTTTTCGTTGCACCTTGCGGCCGGCCCGCATACGGTTTTGGGCAGAATTTATTGCCAGCTCGGCAATTGCTTCACCCATGTCAGTATGCTGATTCAGCCAAAGACCAAAGGAATCTTTGACGATGCCAGACACAAAAGCTGCGCACTCTCTCGAAGAAAGCCGCTCTTTGGTTTGACCGGAAAACTGTGGATCGATCAATTTTACCGACAGCACGTAAGCTACGCCATTCCAGACATCATCAGGCGTTAATTTCACACCGCGTGGCAACAGGTTACGAAACTCACAGAATTCCCTCACCGCGTCAGTGAGACCTGTTCTCAAGCCATTCACGTGAGTGCCGCCCTGGGCAGTAGGAATCAGGTTAACGTAACTTTCGTTAATGCTCTCTCCACCCTCGGGCAACCAGACAACCGCCCAACTGGCCGCTTCATTTTCAGCGGCCATTTCACCCACAAAAGGTTCCTCAGGTAATAATTTCGTACCGGATAGCGCATCAAGCAGATAGTCTTTCAAGCCATCTTCATATTGCCATTCATGTTTGTCACCGCTGGCTTCATCGGTAAAAGTCACCTTCAGACCAGGACACAACACCGCCTTGGCGCGCAGTACGTGCAGCAACTGCCGAACAGAAAATTTAGGGGAGTCGAAAAACTGCGGGTCAGGCCAGAACCTGATGCGCGTGCCGGTATTGGCCCTGCCAACCTTGCCAATCGCCTCAAGGTCAGAAACCTTATCACCATTGGCAAAAGCAATGTTATGTTCCTGGCTATCCCGTTTTATCCAGATCTCAATATGCTTTGAGAGCGCATTGACCACGGAAACCCCAACGCCATGCAATCCACCTGAAAACTGGTAGTTTTTGCTGGAAAACTTACCACCAGCATGCAGCTTGCTGAGAATCACTTCAACGCCAGGCACGCCTTCTTCAGGATGAAGATCAACCGGCATACCCCTGCCATCATCCTCGACCTGTAATGAGCCATCCTTAAACAGGACAACCGAAATATTTTTGGAATAACCGGCTATTGCCTCATCAACACTGTTATCAATGACTTCCTGGGCTAAATGGTTCGGACGTGTTGTGTCGGTGTACATGCCGGGACGTTTGCGTACCGGCTCAAGACCACTGAGTACTTCAATGGCCGATGCATCATAATTACTGGGCATAGTGGTATGTTGGGTCGTATTCGCCTGTAGTGGATTTATAGCCTGCAATTATATCGAGAATATCTGACAGCGGTCGGGCCAGAACATCACTGCAGAAATAATATTCTCGCAATTCATTTAGGTAGCCCTGATGGCCAGTCCGTGGTATTGCCTGCCACTTGGGCTTTCGTAAGCGTAAGTTTTGAACTCCGAAGAAACGCATTTCATGCCCTGATACATGGCATTACGGGATTTGCCACTTTTGAAAACCAGCCAGTATCTCACTATCCTGTCTGATTTGCTGACAGAGATGCTGTCAAGGTCAATATATACGTCAAAACCAATGGGTGGATTATCAAGCTCTAAAAGCTTTAGGCGGTCATTGTTGATTGCCGGAATCTGTGCGAGCTTGTCTTCCACCCAGGGTTTATCAAGACTGTCATCATAGTCAAAATACTCATCAGCATTTGGGTTATAAATGCGCTCATCAGCCAGAACCGGATAATAAACACAAAAAATCAGGAACGAGAGTAAAATTTTTAGTTTTATCGATTTAATCATGGCAGGTGATTTTACTCTGCATCTGCCAACAAGAAAATCACTCAATGCAAAATTTGACCATAGTCTTCTCACAATGTAGGTTTCAGGGTTTACGAAAAACAGGCGACCAAAGTGGTTAAGAAAAAACAATCAGAACCGACCAACACGCTATCCTTCGAAGAAAGCATGACGGCACTGGAAACACTCGTTGAAACCATGGAAAAAGGCGAATTGTCCCTGGATGAGTCTCTCAATGCCTTTGAGGAAGGCATAAAGTTAACGAGATCCTGCCAGAAATCCCTACAGGAAGCTGAACAGAAGGTTGAAATTCTCATGAAAAATACCGCTGATGCTGAACTGGAACCATTTGACCATGGCGAATGACCAGCAATTCATTGAATTCCTCAAGTTCAGTCAGCATCGTATCGAAAACGTACTTGACGAATTTCTCACGCCTGCCAAACGACCTCCCAGGCCCTGAATACGCCTCTGGAAAAACTCAACATTCCGGCTTGTGCCATTGAATTGATCCATGCCTATTCCCTGGTTCATGATGATTTGCCAGCGATGGATGACGATGATCTCAGGCGGGGACGCCCCACCTGTCATATCAAATTTGACCAGGCTACGGCGATTCTTGCAGGCGACGCGTTACAAACACTGGCTTTTCAATTGCTCTCTAGACAGAAAAATGGCGACTTTTCCGCTCAAACACGGTTAACAATGATCGAAGAACTGGCGATTGCCAGTGGCTCAAAAGGCATGTGCGGAGGCCAAGCCATCGATCTCGACTCTACGGGTAAAACGCTCGATATTGTCGAGTTGGAAAACATGCATCTTCATAAAACCGGGGCCCTGATCAGGGCATCTGTCAAACTCGGGGCACTCGCCTCTGAAAGTGCCAATGAAGAACAGTTCAAGCGCCTTGATCATTACGCAAAATGTATCGGCCTGGCATTTCAGATCCACGATGACATCCTTGATGTAGAGGGAGAAACTGGCACACTTGGTAAGACCAAAGGCAAAGATGCTGCCCAGAACAAACCTACCTATCCAGGCATAATCGGTCTGGATGCAGCAAGAGAAAAGGCTGACCTGCTGATTCAGGATGCATTGCAGCAACTGGATATTTTTGATTTGTCAGCTGATCCCCTTCGTGGTCTGGCTGAATATATTGTTAATCGCAAACACTAAGCGCCCCTTTCCCTGCCCAGTTATCATGCTTTCCGCGAGGTTATTATTTGCACGCTCGAGTTGCTGCATTTCAAGGGCTCCGGTAGAATTTCGCTCCTTATTTCTAAATAATCCCGTAAATTGCGGGATTGGAGCATCGCATGACAGCAGCAGTTAGCGCTGATTCTATTGAAGACGTACAAAACAGCGCGGATACACGAAAAATCGCCATCAACAAAGTTGGCATTAAAGATATCAGGCATCCTGTAAAAGTTGCTGACCGTACTGTCGGTGAACAACATACCATTGCCAATTTCAACATGTACGTTTATTTGCCCCATAACTTCAAGGGCACACATATGTCTCGTTTCGTTGAAATTCTTAATAATCACGAACGTGAAATTTCAGTAAAATCATTTAAAGACATGCTTGTTGAAATGGCCGACCGGTTGGAATCGAGTGCCGGCCATATTGAGATGACCTTCCCCTACTTCATTAATAAGAAGGCGCCTGTTTCTGGCGTGGAAAGCTTATTGGATTATGAAGTCACTTTGATTGGCGATATTGTTGAAGGCAACCCTGAAATGTCCATTAAGGTAGTTGTGCCTGTGACCAGTCTGTGTCCCTGTTCAAAATCTATTTCAGATTACGGCGCACATAACCAGCGTTCGCATGTGACTATCACCGTACAAACCAGCGATTTCGTCTGGATAGAAGAAATTATTGATATCGTCGAGGGTGAAGCATCCTGTGAATTGTTTGGCCTGTTAAAGCGTCCCGATGAAAAATTCGTTACCGAGCGTGCCTATGACAATCCCAAATTTGTTGAAGACATGGTTCGTGACGTGGCTGGCAAACTCAACCAGGATGACCGAATCATTGCCTACACGGTTGAGTCAGAAAACTTCGAGTCTATTCACAACCACTCTGCCTACGCCTTAATCGAAAAAACCAAAGACTAGAAATTTTGCCTCAAAAGCATCAGGTTTTGCTTTTGTTCAAGCTCAAGTCGGCCAAGAAAAGACATTCCCAGTAAGGCAAATTCTTTCTGGTTAGCAATTGGTTGCGAGTCCGGAATGACAATGCCATCTACATTGGTCAGTTTAATACCCTCAATCGCCACGTTATCAAATTTAACCTGATAAGCATCGACGATAGCTGACGCGGTTTTGACCTTAATTTTTGTTGCATTTAACTGGTAATTTATCCCCAGGCTTTTTGCCAGTGACTGGCTTAACGCAATAGAAGAAGCTCCGGTATCGACTAGAAAATCAACACGTTTGCCGTTGATCAGGCCCTGGGTCAGGTAATTACCCCTGACATCGGGTCTTATCATCACCTCTTTGGCTTTAACTTCCTGATAACCACCACCAATCTGACGTGACATGGCGTAGATTTCTCGAACATTGTTTACTTCAAATTCTGCTGTCTGGGCATAGGTATCCGTTGAAATTAACAAAATGCCCTTTTTTTCCTGCCCTGCTTTTAAAATCATACGTTTGCCATCAAGATTGATCATGGCCTTGCCTGGGAACAACGCTTCAAGACTAAATTCCATAGCCTGCAGAGACGAGACCATCAGCGACATAAGTAAAAAAAGTGTTTTATCTAACATGCTATTAACCTAGCCAATTCATGTTCAGGATTAACTGTAGTACAAACCAAGCCATAGCGCCCGCAACAATATCATCCAGCATAATGCCAAAACCACCAGCCACCTTTTTGTCCAGCCAGCCAATGGGCCAGGGTTTAAGGATGTCAAAAAACCTGAATAGAAGAAAACCGGCTAAAACAGTTTGCCAGGACATTGGCACTGCCGTCATGGTAATCAGAAAGCCGGCAAATTCATCCCAGACAATGCCTGGATGATCATGCACGTCTAAATCCTTCGAAGTAACATCACAAATCTTGATTCCAAAAATAATAATAACTGATAAAACAATAAGATAAATATATAAATTAAAGTTATTTATTATTAAAAATAAAGGTATCGCAGCCAGTGTACCCATGGTTCCTGGTGCTTTCGGAGACAGGCCGGAACCAAAACCAAATGCAAGCAGATGTATCGGGTTGCGTAAATCAGGTTTAATTGAGTTGTTCATTGAAAATGCGTGAATCCAAAGGTTTGAACTTCTATCAGTTCACCAGCCATATCCAAAACTTCCACCCCTGGCGAAGCTGTTATTTCGCCAATTTCTGTTATTTCGATACTGAAATTACCAAGAACCTGATCCAGTTTTGATATAGAAGAAGGTGGAATTGTAAAACAGAGTTCGTAATCATCTCCGCCAGATAAAGCCAGATCAAAATTGCCGGTGCGCTGGTTTTCGTCCGCAACCAAATTGTGACACGGAATTTTTTCCAGGTGAATTTGAGCACCGCATTCGGATGCCGTGCAAATATGACCCAGGTCCGCCATGAGACCGTCGGAAATATCGATGCAGGCGCTGGCCAGGCCCGATAAAGCCAACCCCAGGTTTATTCTTGGCTCAGGCATGAGTAGAGATTTTTCCAGCGCTATATCATGTTGAGCTTCTTCTGCAGAATGTTTTTTTAATGCCAGTGCGGCTGAACCCAGTTGACCACTGACGAAAACCAAATCGCCTGCCCGGGCACCAGAACGCGTTAACGCTTTGTCAGGTTCAACCTGACCGTGTATGGTGATCGTGATCGATAACGGGCCTTTGGTTATATCACCCCCTATAAGCTGGACATTAAAACGGCTTGCCAATGAAGCGAAACCTTTGGAAAAAGCATCCAACCAGGTCTCGTTCACTTCTGGCAATGTCAGTGACAGACTCACCCAG
>JARRJW010000218.1:0-3777 GCA_037388785.1 Gammaproteobacteria bacterium | reverse complement strand
TTTTAGAATATTTACCTATAGTAGTGAATTAGTTGAATATCTAAAAAAGAATGACCCAATGATTCGACACCATATTTTAAATACGTTGTCGACAGCCGACACTGCCAATTTTTTAGACAAGGCGGGCAGGGAAAATTTACAGCAGGATCTGAAGCAGGCCCTGGTTGATGTGTTAGGAAAAAGCAGCAACGAGGCGGATCAGAAACTGGCCGATAAACTTGAGAATGTTTATTTTAATACATTTATTTTGCAGTAGGCGAATATAAACAAATGAGCGCGACAGACTTATTATCACAGGATGAAATCGATGCCCTGCTCCATGGTGTCGACGGCGGTGATGTCGAAACAGAAACCGACGAACCGTTAGAGGAAGGCGTTGCTCGCCAATATGACTTTGCCAGTCAGGACAGGATTGTTCGTGGTCGTTTACCCACATTGGAGATGATCAACGAACGCTTTGCCCGTTATTACCGTACTTCGTTATTCAATATGCTGCGTAGGTCGGCGGATATCTCGGTTTCCGGGGTACAGATGCAGAAATTTTCTGAATTCGTACATTCGTTATTTGTGCCGACTAGTCTGAATATTATCAAAATAGCGCCATTAAGGGGAAAAGCGTTGGTCGTATTGGATCCCAAACTGGTATTCAGTGTCGTTGATAATTATTTCGGTGGTACCGGGCGTTTTCATACCAAAATTGAAGGACGGGATTTTACCCAGACAGAGCTTCGGGTTGTACAGATGCTGCTAGAAGTCATTTTTCATGATCAGCAATTAGCATGGAAACCTGTGCTTGATCTTAATTTTGAATACCTCAATTCCGAGGTCAATCCGCAGTTTGCCAATATCGTCAGTCCTAGTGAAGTTGTGGTTGTCACGACTTTTAGTGTCGATCTGGAAAATGGCGGTGGCAACATGCATTTCTGCCTGCCTTATTCCATGCTTGAGCCTATCAGGGATTTACTCGATGCCGGGGTACAGTCAGACCAGGGTGAAAAGGATGAACGCTGGGAATTGGCACTCAAGGAAGAAATACAGAATGCATCGGTGGATATGAACGCAATGCTTGGCCATACAACCTTAAGCTTACGGGAGCTGGCTCACCTGGAAGCCGGCGATATTATTGCGCTGGATGATGCAGATGAAGCAATCATTCAGGTTGCCGGTGTACCGCTTTACAAGGGTGAGTTGGGTGTGTCCCAGGGCAATTATGCGGTAAAAATAAACAAAATAACTTATCAGCCCAAAGCCGCGGGCATTCGTGAATTGATTGAAGCGGATCAGCGGGAACGTAAAACCAGTGGTTGATTTATCAGCACCAACGAAAAGAAGAGGTGAGTCATGAGTGATGATATGGATGATTGGGCTGCGGCCATGTCGGAACAGGCAGATGCAGAAGAATCAGGCGACATTGAAACTGCCGGCGGCGGTGTAGCCTCTGCTGAGCTGGATGAATTAAAACCAGACGTTTCTACCCAGGAAGTTTCCACTGGTGATGTCAAGATGGATGCCATTCTGGATGTCCCGGTGACTATTGCAATGGAAATTGGCCGTACCAACCTGAATATTCGCAATCTTTTGCAGTTAAACCAGGGGTCCGTAGTGGAACTGGATCGCCTTGCCGGTGAACCAATGGATGTGCTTGTGAATGGCACCCTGATTGCCAAAGGGGAGGTTGTTGTGGTGAACGAAAAATTTGGTATTCGTTTAACTGATATCGTGAGTCCGGCTGACAGGGTTAAGAGATTGGCCTGATGTTTCATTTTGTTGTTGTTTTTTGCGCACTATTCTTGACAACGGTTCAGGCTGCGCCTGAAGCAGTGACGTCAGATAAAGTCGCTAAAGTCTCCAGTATGTCCGAGGGCCCTGTCGGGGCCGCTGAACTGGCCAATATTACCCTGGCTTTATTTTTTGTACTGGCGCTTATTTTTATCATTGCCTGGTTGTTTCGTCGATACGGTAACATTGCTTCTCTAAACCGGAGCAACATCCAGGTACTCGGAGGCGTTTCGCTCGGTCATCGTGAACGTGCTGTTTTACTCGAGGTCGAGGGAGAGAGAATTCTTGTCGGCGTCGCCCAGGGGCATGTTTCCAAATTGCATGTGCTCGAAAAGAAAGATGATATCGATGACGAATATTTACAACCTGAGATAGTGTCCAATGACACAAAAAGTTTTGCTGATAAATTAAAGCAGGTCATTAATCCTGGTGAGGGTGAACAACGATGAGTCGCTGCTTAACCGCTATTATTCTGTTGTTGTTTATGCCACTGGCGGTAGATGCTGCACCGGCTCTCAATGTCGTAACATCCACACCTACGGCAGATGGTGGACAAAATTATTCATTAACGATTCAGATACTGTTATTAATGACAGTGCTTTCGCTGATTCCCGGAGCGCTGTTAATGATGACTTCGCTGGCGAGAATTCTGATTGTGTTTCACATTCTCCGCCAGGCCATGGGTACACACAGTGCGCCACCCAACATGGTTTTGGTGGGCTTGGCAGTTTTCCTGACTTTTTTCATCATGTCACCGGTTTTTAATGAAGTTTATGAAACAGCCTGGGTGCCTTACTCGAATGAAACCATTTCCCAGGAAGAGGCATTTGAAAGAGTAAAAAAACCCTTCCATGAATTCATGCTTGCACAGACCAGGGAGACTGACCTGGCCATGTTTACCAAGCTTTCCGGTAATGATGCCTATGCCAGTGAAGAGGATGTGCCATTTTCTGTGCTGATGCCGGCCTTCGCCACCAGTGAAATCAAAACCGGCTTTCAGATCGGCTTTCTGATATTCATTCCATTTCTTATTGTTGATCTCGTCGTTGCCAGTATTCTGAT
The DNA here is from genome assembly GCA_037388785.1 of Gammaproteobacteria bacterium. GTDB lineage: Bacteria > Pseudomonadota > Gammaproteobacteria > Chromatiales > Chromatiaceae > JABDQZ01. The sequence goes on along the minus strand of JARRJW010000218.1, from coordinate 936 downwards.
GTCGATGGGTATGATGATGCTGTCACCGATGATCATCTCGCTGCCATTTAAAATCATGCTGTTTATTTTAGTTGATGGCTGGGCATTATTAATGGGTACATTGGCCAGCAGTTTTTATGTTTAATCTTACCGGACCGGGGGTGGATAATGGATGTTGATGCAGTGATGGAGATAGGCCGGCAGGCGATGTGGATCAGTATTCTGTTAACGGTGCCGTTGTTAGGTGCATCGTTGATTGTTGGCCTCGTGATTGCCATATTTCAGGCGGCCACCTCTATTAACGAAATGACGCTGACTTTCGTCCCAAAGTTGATGACCATAGGCCTGGTTTTATTGTTTGCCGGGCACTGGATGATCACTCAGCTGGTCGACTATACAACCCAGTTAATTGAAAACATCCCGTTTTTGATTGGATGAAAATCTTTATATAAAGGTTTTGTGCAATGACGTTCACGGAAGCACAAATTACATCGCTGGTGGCTTCCGTGCTATGGCCAATGGTGAGAATTGGCGCCTTGTTTGCTGCTGTACCGGTTTTTTCCAACAAACAGCTTTCCATCAAAGTCAAAGCACTGCTCTCCCTGCTCATAGCGTTCATGATTTCACCTTTGCTGGGCCCCATGCCTGGCGTTGAAGTTTTCACGCCAGAATTTATCTATGTGCTGTTTAACCAGGTCGCTATTGGTCTTGTCATGGGTTTCAGTTTGCAATTGGTGTTCGGCACGCTTGCCATTGCGGGTGAAATGGTTGGTTACTCGATGAAACTGGGGATGGCAAAAATGGCTGACCCGATCAATGGTATCCAGGTACCCATAGTTACAACACTTTATATTACCCTGGGGATGCTGGTGATCCTGGCGCTTGATATCCACCTGGTAATGATTCAATTACTGGTGGAAAGTTTCACAGTTTTCCCGGTTGGTATGCAGGGCATTG
>JARRJW010000217.1:0-4320 GCA_037388785.1 Gammaproteobacteria bacterium | reverse complement strand
GTTAGAATAGGCGACAAATATCATTAGTAGTTATGGTAATTCTAAATTACCCATTGTCAGGAGGGGACAATGAGTCATTATTTCCGCATTTTCAGTATCTCGACTATTTTTCTGTTTCTGATTAACGGCATTCTGATGCAGTCCGTTGCCGATCCAGCCTCTCCCGTTCTGTTTACCAAAGAAGAACAGAAATTTCATTTGGAAAAAATGAAAGATATGTCTGAAGATGAAAAACAGCGCTATCGAACAGAGCAATACCAGATCTTAAGAAACAAAGCAGCTGCCATTGGCTATGACATGCCTGATACCCCACCCTGGGCAAACGCAAATACAGTTGACGCTAATGCACCAACTCCGACCGATCGCATGCATAAAGAACAGCTGGACAAATACCGCCTGGAAGCGACTGAAAAACGTCAGGCCATGCACAAACGCCTGGAGCAACAGCGCCAGACGATAAAAAAACGTATTGCTGACCTGGTCGATCGACATGCTGTTAAGCCATCGGTAGAACCTCAAGCACCTGTCAAGCCATACAGCCCAAAGCCCATCGCTCCTGCGCAACCTTATCAGCCCGGTTATCAGTCCGGTTATCAGCCTGGATATCCACCCGCGCATGCATATCCGCCAGCACCACCGATGAACACGTTAGGGCGCAATTATCCTGGCTTTTACCGGGTTCCGCCTCCACCAATTTATAATTACCCCTACTGATTTCAACTGACGGTTTTTCATCTTAACCGAACAGGTCATCAACTTCGTTTCGCTGCAACGTTTTCCAGGGTAGCGGTACCAGACCTGCTACTCGGTTACAGTAGTTTCGGTAGGCCTCTCCATAATTGATGATAAGCTTTTTTTCCTCCAGTTTTGAGCCCACGATAAGATAGAGCGTAATCAAAACTGTGCCGATCAGCTGATGGATATCCATATCCCGGCTCCAGATGAAAACCAGCCCAAGAAAATACCAGGGATGACGTACGTAACGGTGCATCCAGCTGATTTTAAACTGCTCCTGATCAATGACGGCCCTGTCTTTCTCCCTGAATTGCGAAAACCCGATAAAATGAGCACCGTCATAGATAGTGGCCGAGGCTACAAACCCAGCCAGAGCGAATAAAGTCAGAACATAAGAAACGATTTCTGCTGCTCCCTGCCATTGAATGATCAGGTCAGAGCGCCAGGCAATGCTCAACCAGACGGGAATAATCAGCAGGATCATTGCCAACAGGTTATATGCCAGTCGATAGACATGGAAATATTCTGGCAGGTTATTCGAAAACCATTTTTTCACGGCCATGGAGGCGAGTACTGAATGCACTGCAAAATAAATTAGCCAGCTGAGAATCAATACTGCCCACTGCAAAAAGTTTAATTCCACTAGTTGCTGGTAACCTGCATCAGGTTTTTGATGCGCTTCACATAGAAACGGGTTTCACCCGGCGCATAGGGTTTGATTTGCTGCCACTCCTTAATGTCCACATGTTGCTTCTTTGCCTTTTTATAGGCTTTTAACATGGTTCCGAGGCCAGCATTATAGGATGCAAAAGAAAGTGATAACCTCTCCGTAGTAGGCAAAGTCTTTTTCTGTTTCCATTTCCTGTACATCATTCTGTCATAGAAAATGCCAGCAGCAATATTCCATCGGGGTTCATCTGTTTCAGGAAGATAAGGGTTTTTCTTAAGAATTTCTTTATAGGTTGCCGGCATGATCTGCATGATCCCCTTGGCGCCAACACGGCTTTTTGCCTTGGGATTCAGGTTGGACTCAGCGATACCCTGGGCCTTAAACCAGTGCCAGTCCACATGTGGACCAAAATAATGTTTGGCGTATTTTTTGAAGTAAACATCATATTGATTCGTCCACTGTTCGTGCTTTACGTGCTTATCAGCTTCAAGGACATAAGCATAAATTGCAGCAGGTAATGAAATCAGTGACAGAAAAAACAGTGCCCTGAAATAAAATGGCATTAATTAAGCCCCAACCCAATAACCAGCCCAAGTGCAGTGCCAATTCCGATAAAAATTCCCATCATCATCAGGCCAACTGCAATATTTCCCTCGGCAAGTTTTTCCTGGATAGAGAAACTAACGATGTGTCCAAAAACCCGGCATCCCATCCACATAAAGAAAATCGTCATGACTCCGCCAATAAAAGCGTAAATAAAATTTAGTACTATGGGATCGAGCATATCGGTCATTTTGACACCTTGATTGGTTTGTTATTGCTTGTTGAACTAATAATAGTCAATCCTGTTACTTATTTCATGCCACGGTGCTGCTTAATTTTTTCGTAAGCCTGTTTGATTTCGTGGGTTTTCTGGGTCGCCACCTTCATCATTTCCTCCGGCAGCCCCTTGGCAACCAGTTTATCCGGATGATGCTGGCTGATTAGGCGACGATAAGCCTTTTTCACTGCACGGTCATCGGTATTTTGATTCACATTCAAAATGGCATAAGCGTCATTCAGGCTCATTTCCTGGCTGCCTCTGGATGAAGTTGAACCAGAATAATGTCTCTCGGCCTTAATGCGCTGTTCAATCTGTCGAAAAACGAATTCGGAAACACCCAGCACAGCACAGATATGTTTCAACATGGCAGACTCGGCCTGGTGCAATGCACCATCGGCGTAAGCGGCCTGTAGCTGGATTTCTATAAACATTTGTATCAACGTAGTACGGCGGTGGCATTCAAGTCGAAACTGTTCCAATACCTCATCGAGAGGAAAATCAGCCTGTTTGCCTTCACTAAACAGGCGCTTTGCAGTGGCCATCATTTCATTATTAAGCCCCATCTCGCGCATGACTGCCTCAGCCAGACGTATTTCTTCCTGACTTACTCTGCCATCAGCTTTGGCAACGGCTCCCATGACACTGAAAGTCGCGGTAAAAAATGCCATCTGCACTCTTTGCTGATCACCGGGACCCAGTTCATCATCGGGCAAGCTTTTCATGCCTTTATCAAAATTGTGGCCCAGTGCCGCCCCTAAAAGGGCGCCAAGTGGCCCACCAACCATAAAGCCGAAAGCCCCACCAACCAGTTTTCCCCACCAACTCATATTTTCTCTCCTGGTTTTAACCCTAGGGGTTATTTATCCTGTAAATATTCCCTGTCTCTAAATGTACTCACCCACTCAGGCCGGTAACAGACCAGCAGAGTCATGAACCAGCCATTTAAAACTGCCTCCGGAAAAAGCATCAAAGGAAAATAAGCCAAATAGGTATCCCATAATTCAATAAAGTCCGCATAGCCTACCAGGCTCATCAACAGGGCAGAACCGGTTGCAGACAGAACAATCGAAACACCACCGACCAGAAATGCATTCAAATAGACATAAACAAAAAAGTGTTTTGGAAACCAATACCTGATCAGTATCAGAAACAGGTAAGTAAAACTGACTGGCAGAATTACTGTGACTAAAAAATTTACCGGGAAGCCGCTCCAGGATGACATGCCTGCCAGCATGGTTCCTAGAAGTACGATAAATCCACCGATGATTGCCATTGACCAGCTAAACATCAGCGTCATCGTTGTCATAAAAAGCAGATGAAATTCTACACCATGGAAAACTTCTGTGCGCAGACTCCACAAAAGCATCAAAACCACGCATGTACCCAGGAATCCGTTTAGCTGATTTCTATCAAGCAATCGTCGCCAGGATGCTACTTTAACAGCCAGCAGAAATACTAAAAAGACGACCAATCCGAGTATCAGCAATACACCGTCAGAAAAATTTTCAAAAAAACGAAATAGGTTCTGGTAATCACGATTTTTTTATTTTATTGTAAAGTTATTCGGTATATCGCCGATGTTAATTGTGAGACCAAACTGGATTCATTGTTTAACCAGGAGGCTTCAATGAAAAACGTTTATGACATGGTAACCGGTGAGTTCATCAACGATGAGCTGACTATTACCTCAAAAAAACCTGAGCACGGTTACCAAGAGGATCTTCTCCAACTGCAGCTTGTAGAAGTTGAAACTGCTGAGAGAGATGTTCTTCTACCTGCTGACTTGGCCTATCATATGTTCTTTAATGACTAAACGATAACTTATCTCCCAGTCATTTTACTTCCAGACTGAACATTACATTCAGTCCGTGCCGCTCTCTCTCGATAAAAAGTAGATTCTGCCATTTTCCAGGCTTACTTCGCCTCTTTTTAAGAATTTACCCAAACAAGGACCCCGAAGGCACTCGCCCGTTTCTATATTAAATAGCGCACCATGTAATGCGCATTGAATAAACGCATTTTCATGGTCAAGATACTGATCAGGCTTCCATTCCATTGGTGCACCCGTATGAGGACAACGGTTTTGATAGAC
>JARRJW010000216.1:0-7274 GCA_037388785.1 Gammaproteobacteria bacterium | reverse complement strand
CTGAAATTTACCGATAAGGGTAAAATTCAACTAGATGTAGAGGTCATCAAGGAAGAATTTCGCTTTGTATCGATCCAGTTTACTGTTAAGGATACTGGTATTGGCATGTCTGATGAGGTCAGGAAAAAGTTGTTTAATTCTTTCACCCAGGCAGATGCTTCGACAACCAGGTTACATGGTGGTTCAGGTTTGGGCTTGGCTATCTGTAAACGCCTGGTTGAACTCATGGGTGGAGGAATCGGTGTTAGGTCTGTGGAAGGCAAAGGCTCCAATTTCTGGTTTGTACTACCAATGAGAAAGTCTCTAAGGGATGTGCCGGCTCTGAGGGAAAACCTGGAAGATGCCAGGATCCTTTATTTTAGAAAAAGCCAGTTCAATTTAGATATCCACAAAAAAATAGAGCAGGGCTGTAAAATTAACGTAGAGGTGACCGATTCGCTCGATAGGATGGTCGATCTTCTAAAAAAATCACTGAAACCGGGCGAAAGCAGTTTTGTTGACCTGATAGTTGTCGATGTGACGGGCTCGGAATTTACTGCGGCTGCTGATATTTCAAGATTCAAACATGAATTGTCCGGCTCATTCAGCCAGATACTTGCGATAAATGCATTGCCGGCACTGTCAGATGAACTTAAAAATGCTGGTGCAGATGCAGTAATGCTTAGACCTTTTAATTTCGAAGCTTTTCGTCAACAGATCTATCGTCTGCTTGATATTGGTCTTTACCCGTCAGTGCACGAAATGCCGGATGACCTGACCCTGTTTGGCGGTATGTTTGGCCAGGAAATAGAGGACAAGGCTCAGGCAAAACTGGCTCAGTCAGCCAAGGTCAATGATCTGAAGTTTTCCGGCCGGGTGTTGTTGGCCGAGGATAATCCTATAAATCGCTCAGTGATTGAAAAAATGCTGTCAAAATACGGGCTTGAGGTTGTGACAGTGGAAGAGGGTTCTTCAGCCATTAAGTTGCTGAAGTCTGAAAAATTTGACTTGGTTTTTATGGATTGCCAGATGCCACGGATGGATGGTTTCGAAGCAACGAAACTCTGGCGAGCCTATGAAAAAGAACATCCTGGTTCAGTCACGGGGCAGCTGCCGATTATTGCGATTACCGCTAATGCGATGCGGGAGGATAGGCAGCAGTGTATCGATGCGCAAATGGATGACTATCTGCCAAAACCCATATCACGAACTGCACTTGGCGTTGTACTGAAAATCTGGATGCCAAGGGGAAAAGTGGTTGAGGGTATCCAGGATGATCAACCGCAAACACCAACAGATGATAGCCAGGGCATTGCCGAACTGGATGAGGCGACCCTGATGGAACTAAAAGAAGTCATGGATGATGATTTTGATCGTATCATCCATAGTTACATCAAGCATTCGACCGAACTGATCAGCGAGATAAAACATTTAATGAATTCTGGCGAAGTGGCTGAAGTTAAACGTTTAGTCCATTCTTTCAAATCCAGCAGTAAAAATGTTGGTGCTATTGCATTGGGTAATATGGCTTATGAGATTGAAACACAGTTAACCAATGGCGTAGAGATCGATTTGGATGAAGCGATCAAAGACTTGATAATCAGCTATGACCAGGTAGTCAAAGCCCTGGAGAAATGGCTATCTGAATAGACTATTTCCCTAGAGTGCTTGAGAGGCAAAGTCTGCCAGCCTGGAACGCTCGCCGCGTTGCAACGTAATGTGCCCACTGTGTTCCCAGTATTTAAAGCGGTCAACAGCATAGGTCAGACCCGATGACGTTTCAGTCAGGTAGGGGGTGTCAATTTGTGCGACGTTACCCAGACAGACAATTTTGGTACCTGGCCCGGCCCGGGTAATCAGAGTTTTCATTTGTTTGGGGGTAAGGTTCTGTGCTTCATCGAGAATGATGTACTTGTTCAGAAAGGTACGACCACGCATGAAGTTAAGTGAGTGGATTCGAATTCTTGAACGTAGCAGGTCATCAGTGGCTGCACGGCCCCATTCGCCGCCCTCTGTTTGAGTCAGCACTTCAAGGTTATCCATCAGGGCACCCATCCAGGGTGTCATTTTTTCTTCCTCGGTGCCCGGTAGAAATCCAATGTCTTCGCCGACTGGAACAGTGACGCGGCTCATGATGATTTCCTTATACATATTCTGATCCAGAACCTGGGTTAAGCCAGCTGCCAGGGCTAAAAGTGTTTTACCGGTGCCGGCTGTGCCAAGCAATGTGACAAAATCAATCTCCGGGTTCATCAACAGGTTCAGGGCAAAGTTTTGCTCGCGGTTTCTGGCATTTATTCCCCAGACAGATCGCTTGCTGACCCGGTAGTCATCAACCAGTTCGATCATTGCATCTTCACCATCCTTGGAAACCACCATGGCTTCAAACCCGGATTCGCCATCAGTATAAAGAAACTGGTTTGTATACCAGTCCTTGGTATCGGGTCCCTGGATACGGTAAAAGGTATGGCCGTCTTCGCGCCAGGATTCCATGTTCTTGCTGTGAGACTCCCAGAAGTCTTCACTCAGTTCAGTTTCCCCCTTGTAAAGCAGTTCCAGGTCATCGAGAGCCTGGTCATTCTGGTAGTCTTCCGCCTTTAATCCAATGATGGCCGACTTGATTCGCAGGTTTATGTCTTTGGAAACTAAAATGACCTCACTGTCTTTGTATTCATCCTGTAAAGCCAGTGCGGTGGAAAGAATATGATTATCCGGACTCATACCGGGCAAATTGTCCGGCAGCAGGTTTTTCAGTGCTTCAGTCTGGAAAAAAACATGGCCGCATAAATGTTCTTCATCTTCATTGGCATTTTTTACACAGGGTAAAGGCAGGCCATTAGCAATTTCCTCGCCTGAGGCGCAGCTGATTAACTCATCCAGAAAGCGACTCACCTGGCGAACATTTCGGGCAACTTCTGACATGCCTTTTTTGCCTTTGTCGAGTTCTTCAAGTACGACCATGGGCAAGAAAATATTGTGCTCAGCGAAACGGAAAATGGCCGTTGGGTCGTGCATCAGGACATTGGTATCAAGAACGTAAATACGGGGACTGTTATATGGGACCATAATTGTTGTTTTTCCGGGGGAGTATAAGTCGGATAGTGTTTATTTTTTGTTTAGCTGTTTGACTGCATCGAGTACTTCATCAACATGACCTGGTACTTTGATGCCGCGCCATTCTTTTTGCAATTTGCCGTCCCGGTCAATCAGAAAGGTGCTTCGTTCAATGCCCCTGACCTGTTTGCCATACATGTTTTTCATCTTGATGACATCGAACAGGTTACAGAGTTTTTCTTCCTTGTCAGAAAGCAATTCGAAGGGAAATCCCTGCTTGTCCTTGAAGTTTTGCTGGGCTTTTACACTGTCACGTGAAGCGCCGAGAATGACGGTCGACTGGCGTCTGAACTTGTTGATGGCCTCGGAAAAGTCCTTGCCTTCCTGAGTGCAGCCCGGGGTGCTGGCTTTGGGATAAAAATACAAAACGATATTTTTACCTTCCAATTTTTAATTGCGTCATACTTTATCCTTTGGCTGGTTCAAGAACGGCATCAAGATTCATCAAATCACAAAACTCCAGAAAGTCTTCGCGAAGCCCTGAAATCTGGATATCAGAAGGGATACCCACCGTCATGCGGACTGCAAACATTGGCGTACCTGTATGGGCTGCGCTGTAGCTGGACGTGTTCATGTCTTCGATATTGATGTTGCGTGTTGAAAAGAAGCTTGCCAAGTGATGAACGATACCCGGGTGGTCCATTGAAACAACGTCAACGATATACGGGAGCATTTCGCTTTTATGCTGACGTTCTTCCGTCCGCTCCGTGATGATGGTCAGGCCAAGTTTTTGTGACAAATCTGCGATTGAATCTTCAAGTTTAACCAGCTGATTCCATTGCCCCTCGACCATTTGCAGCAGGGCAAACTCGCCCCCGAGCACTGTCATTCTGGTATCGGTGATATTGCAGCCGAGATCAAATATGGCTTTGGAGAGTTGGTCAACTATTCCGGGCTTGTCTTTTCCTAGTGCTGAAAGTACAAGATAGCTTTTAGTGTTATTCATAGAAGAGCTTTTATAAATTGGGATACGGGTTGAAATATATCAACTTGGTAGAGCTAAATATAAACCTGAACCTGAATTTAACCAATAAATTTAAGACTGGCTAGCTAACTTTGCGTATTTTGGCGGCGAGTCAAAGCAATCTGTTATCTTGTTTAATGACTGGGTGACAAGTTAGAATTGGCTATTAGGTATTTTTTCTGGAGTTTTCATGTTTCGCGGCAGTATGGTGGCCCTGGTCACACCAATGTCTAATGAGGGTATAGTAGATTTTGATAGCCTTAAACAGCTGCTTGAATGGCATGTTGAACAGGGTACCGACGCCATCGTCACCATGGGCACCACCGGTGAATCGGCTACCCTGGATGAAACCGAGCATTGCCAGGTCATCCGCGAAGTAGTGAAAATGATCGACGGCCGGATCCCGGTTATCGCCGGCACCGGTGCAAACTCCACCAAGGAAGCGATAACCCTGACGGAGTGCGCCAGGCAGGCGGGTGCAGATGCGGCTTTACTGGTGACGCCTTATTACAACAAGCCCACTCAGCAGGGGCTCTATCTTCATCACAAGGCGGTTGCGGAAGCCGTTGATATTCCGCAGATCCTTTATAATGTACCGGGCCGAACGGCTTGTGACATGTTACCCGATACGGTTGCCAGGCTTGCTAAAGTTCCAGGTATTATTGGCATCAAGGAAGCCACCGGCGATCTATCCAGGTTGGAACAAATTCGCCAGTTGTGTGGAGACGATTTTCTGGTTTTCAGTGGTGACGATGCTACTGGCTGTGAGTTCATGCTTTGTGGCGGAGATGGTGTCATCTCCGTCACTTCAAATGTCTCACCGGCAGCCATGCATCAGATGTGTGAATACGCGCTGTCTGATAAGCGTGAAAAAGCTGAAGCGATTGATGCTGAATTGAATTTATTGCATGAAAGGTTATTTCTGGAAGCTAATCCGATACCGGTCAAGTGGGTGCTGGCCGAAATGGGAAGAATTCCTGAAGGTATTCGTTTGCCTTTGACCTGGCTATCGGAAGAATTTCATGCGCCGCTCAGAGAGGCAATGACCCAGGCGGGTCTTTAACAGGATAATAAAGAGATATGATAATTAAAACTAAATCTGTAAGCGCAACTTTTTTGGTTGCATTGTTTCTGTCCGGCTGTGGCGGCATGAATGTTGAAGAATATCTTCCGGACAAAAAAGTTGAATATAAGAAAACCACCGAAGTCGGTAATGATCTGGAATTGCCTCCTGATTTAACCAATGTGCGTGTTGGCAGTGAACTTTACGTGCCTGATACAGCAAGTTCGGGTGTCGCCACCTACTCGGAGTTTCTTGGTGAAAAAAGGGTTGCCGGCAGAAGCCTCAAATCACAGACAGTGGTATTACCGGATGTTGATAATATTGAACTCAAGCGCGAGGGTTCTGAACGCTGGCTTGTCATTCAAAGTCCTCCGCAGTCAGTCTGGCAAAGCGTGGCCAATTACTGGCAGGAAAACGGTATTCTGCTGACTGAGCAGGACCCGACGGTTGGCATCATGCAAACCGGCTGGCTGGAAAATCGTGCAGACATTGGTGAAGACATTATCACCAATTTCCTTAAGGATTATGTTGGCGGGCTTTATGATGCCGCCACCCGTGACCAGTTCCGTATCAGGCTCGAAGCCGGTACAGAACCAGGAACCACGGAACTTTACCTGACGCATTTTGGACTGCAGCAGACCGGTGTTGTCAGTGCAGGGCAATCTGAAGCTGAAACTTTCATCTGGGAACCCCGTCCCAGGGACATCAGTCTTGAAGCTGAAATGTTGCGTCGAATCATGGTCTATCTCGGTGTCGAAGAGCAGCGTGCAAATAATCTTGTTGCCAAAAAATCTTCCACCAAAGCCAATCGTTCCGAGTTGATTCGCAATCCTCGTGATGTGCGCTTGTTAATCAGCGAGTCTTTCTCACGTTCTTGGCGGCTTACCGGTCTGGCCCTTGATCGTGTAGGTTTTGCTGTTGAAGACCGTGATCGTTCAGCTGGCATTTATTATGTTCGTTATAACGACCCACTGGCCAATGTCGAGACCGATGAAGGCTGGTTATCAAAACTCAAGTTCTGGGGTGACGGCGACGAAGATATTGCCGATGAACGCTTCCAGGTCCAGGTTCAGCCGACGTCATCGGCTACCGAAGTAATTGTGCTTGATGAGCAGGGACAAAGACTGTTAACCGACACCGCTGGACGCATTCTTAGCCTGATTCACGAACAAATTAAATAGGCATGCGATTTTGTACAATCGGAAGTGGTAGTCGGGGCAATGCAACGATTATCGATTCCGGTCAAACCCGGCTGCTGCTTGATTGTGGATTTCCTGCGCGTGAGCTTGAGTCCCGGGCAAAGGCGCTGGGGTTTGATATTGAGTCGCTGGATGCAATCCTCGTCACGCATGAACACGCTGACCACATCAATGGCGTTGGCGCTGTAGCGCGTCGTTACAATCTGGGTGTCTACGCTTCTCATGGTACCTATCGTTCCGGCAAGTTTGGCAGGTTACCCGAGTTCAATAAGATCAATCTGCATGCCGGCTTGTTTTCGATTGGCGATATTGCCATTCAGCCTGTCGCAGTGCCGCATGATGCGCGCGAGCCCTGCCAGTTTGTTTTCACCTGTGGTGAAGTACGTCTGGGTATTTTGACTGACCTGGGCTGTATCACGCCATCCATCATTAAAGCCTTCCAAAAACTCGACCTGTTGTTGCTTGAGGCCAATCATGATGAGGATATGCTCAAGGATGGGCCATACCCACCATCTTTACAGGCCCGTGTCGGGGGTAAACTGGGCCATCTCAACAATACCCAGGCAATGGATTTCCTGAAACAGATTGATCATGATTTGCTGCGTCGACTCGTGCTTGGGCATTTAAGCGAGAAGAACAATCATCCTGATAGAGTTGTTGAAAGCATCGATGAACATCTTCCTCCTTTGTCTGATCGTTTCGACATACTTCGGCAGGATGAAGTCAGCGGCTGGTTTTCATGATCCGGGTTTGAGTTGGTTTTGAGTAACCTGTATAGTCCTGCAACCTGATTCAGGGTGCCCTAGATAAAATTCCTCCCAGGTGAGTCCAGGGATAATCGGGAAACTGGTTAAAGTCCAGTGCTGCCCCCGCAACGGTAATTGCCAGCTTGAATGGTAAAAGCCCGGAGACCGGCCCTGAATCTTAGAATCGTTATTTGTTTTCAAAACTTATC
>JARRJW010000215.1:6187-8363 GCA_037388785.1 Gammaproteobacteria bacterium | reverse complement strand
TAATTCTGAATGAGAACCAACATAAGTATTATCAAAAATTACCGACTCATTGACTGTACTGCTTTCGTCAATAATGGCATTGGCTCCAACAACAACTGACTTGCCCAGATTCACATCCGAACCGATCAGGCTGTGATGCCCCAGTCTGCAGGCGGATTTAAACTCGAACCCGGGTTTAATCTGTACACCGGCTTCTATATACAAGCCATTTTCCACTTCAAAACCCTGAGGCAATGGATCCGTAATTACTTTATTGGCAATATCCATATTGAGCTGCCATAGATCCCTGGGTGTGTTGATCTTTGTTACAGGGGGTTGTTCCGACGTAGTCATGGCGACCGGTTTACCGGATACCAATTGCTGCATCGCAACCGGGTCAATAATGGCGAGGTTGCTCAACATGTCCATTACTTCCGGTTTCTCATGTAAAGCCAGTACCTTCTGGTTTTGAATCCATTCTGTGAGAAGTTTTAGCGGAAAACTATCAAGGCTGCTTACCAATGTATCATTCTGAATATACGGCATGATGAAACGATAAGCTGCCATTGCATCTGTTGTTTCCGGCAATATAATGACATCAATATCCAATCCCCAGCGTTCTCCTTCACCAACAAATTCACGGACCTGTTCAGGATAGCGTTGAATAAATATCTGTAGTTTTTGAATGCCTGCCAGGTTCAGGTGTTCACACCAGAACTGGATCAGCGGTTTTCCTGCAACCGGTAACATCGCCATTGAGCGTTGTTCCAGTAATGGTGACATCGCTTCAGATGACATCTGTTCAATGATCACAGCTGTTTTTATTGGGTTAGTGTGTGGCATTAGTATGCTCCTTTACCCAGCAGAACCGCTGGTACAGTTTTTAAGAGAATCATCACATCGGTTAAAAAGCTCTGACTGTTAATGTACTGCACGTCCAGTCTGACCTGACCTTCAAAGTCGATATCTGAACGACCACTGACCTGCCAGATACAGGTAATACCGGGTGTAACATCAAGACGGCGTCGGTCAGACAGGCTGTATTCCTGTACTTCAGCAGGCACTGGCGGACGAGGCCCGACCAGAGACATGTCACCGTTAAGCACATTAAAAAGCTGAGGCAATTCGTCAATTGAATACTTTCTGATGAAACTACCGACACGGGTAATACGTGGGTCTTTTTTCATTTTGAAAATGACACCAGCTTCAGACTCATTCTGGTCGATCAACTGTTCTTTTAGTTTTTCGGCATCCATGACCATGGAACGAAATTTGAACATAGTGAAGGTTTTGCCCCAGCGGCCGACGCGTTCCTGCTTAAAAATAGATGGACCCGGATCTTCGAGCTTGATAGCCAACCCTGTAAACAGGAAAACCGGTGACAGCATGATGATGGCCATAAGACTGGCCAGAATATCCATAGCCCGCTTAAGAACGTAAGAAGAAGCAACAACTGTTTTCCATATGCCCTGCTTCAGACCGAGCCTGAATCGGGTCATAAAACGACCAGAAACGGATTGCTGTTTCTGATATTTCTTTTCGATGTCTGACAGCTGATTGTTCATTTTCAATCCTCAAATTTGGTTAGTTGAAGACTGTTGAGCAAGCAGCGTGCCAATTATTTTTTTACTTAAAATTCAACTACTTATCAAGTTTTCTGGAATTTAGCCTAATTTCAGAATGCGAGTTTCGCAATTTGCATATGAGCTTTATAGAAGAGATTCAATCTTATTTGCATTTTGCAAATGTATTTGAAAATTTGGCCTGGTTTTCATCCTGATGGCGTGCAATATGGCAAAAACGATCGAGAATCGAACGGATTATTTGGATTGTGCAAAGAAAACAGATCTATCCCGAAAAGGGCTTGATCATGATGAAGGCAAAACTACCCGTATTGTTGTAATCGGCTCGAAAGTATTTTTCCCAGACCGGTAGGAATACGTTTCATTAACAGAGCTTCCAGTAAGCCCATCAGAATAAAGAGAGCCCAAGATACTATAAAGGTATTTTCCACCCAATCATCACTAAATAATTCAATATGATTAAAGTCCTGCCAGATGAGTACCAGTCCTGCCGCCACGAAAGCAGGAACAATCGCGTAAGCGAAATTTCTACCCAGGCGATAAATTCTATAGACAGACGTATTTTGTGATTCCAGATAACAGTACCCAAAATAATAAGTCAGGGTATGAATAAC
>JARRJW010000215.1:0-6165 GCA_037388785.1 Gammaproteobacteria bacterium | reverse complement strand
AGTCGATTTGATAGCGTTCAAACAGGTAATCGCCCAGTAGTGATTCAATCAATGCCGCAATTACCAGAAATATCCCGGCACGTAGAATAAATTCAAACAGCATGACTACCCTAACCGGCTTTCCCTGAAGTTCATCGTTATATCTATCGGCATTTTCCCTGATGGCGATCGCCCGGGGCGGACCGATAAGCAGTATGTAACCAAGTATGAACAAAGTGTTTGAAAACATCTTAATCATATGAATACATTACAAAAATCAGAAGCGGTCACTTCGACCAACAATGCCCATATGATAGTCCATCTGGGCAGCCAGAATATTTTTAATTTTATACTGGCGTGTCAGCACCTTGTGTGTATAAAAAGCCACGTTATAAAACATGGTACTGATTTTTTCCAAAATACTTGAATACATTTTTCCCAGGTACAACGTATTGCGAATCGTATAATACTGGCTTAGATCCGAGCCCGCCTCGGTGCTGGCACTAACCTTATGATAGATAACCGAGTCAGATGCATACATGAGCTTAAAGCCCATTTTTTTCAAGCGCAGTGAATATTCAGTATCTTCGACATAAAGAAAATAATCTTCATCCATGAGACCAGCTTTTTCTATCGCTTTATCAGAAAGCAGCATGCAGCAACCTGAAGCGAAATCAACAGGCTTTAGCACAGACTCTTTTGTGTCAGACTGGTTAAAATCGACATGATCAGCTCGACAAAACCAGGGATTATAAGTGCCACCGGCATACCAGATTTTTTCCGGTTCGGATTCATAAAGAATTTTACTGATGACACAGCCCACCGCGTCATCGTTATCGAAACCAGCCAGCAGTGGCTCAATGAAACCGGGTTCAACAATAGTGTCATTGTTAAGGATCAGGACAAAATCCGAGCCACTCTGCTGTGCTTGTCGAATACCGATATTGTTGCCGGCTGAAAAACCATTGTTTTCTTTTGAAGCAATAATTGTCAGGTTGTCATACTGCAGCTGGTCACGCAGTATCGCTAAAGAGTTATCAGTACTGGCATTATCAACCACGATGATCTGAAGATTCTGATAAGTCGCCTTACTTAAACTGTTCACGCACTCTATGGTATCGCTCGACCCGTTGTAATTAATCATCACAACTGAAACAAGGGGTGTATTTTTAGTATTCATATTCATAATCTCAATCAGTGATTTAAACCCAGTATTGCCTGGTATTCCTGTTTTCTGACCGACAGGGAATAATGTTGTTTTAAAAATTCCTTGGCACGCTGACTCATGGATACATTGGTCATATCGGAGTCCAGCAGTTCCAATACTGCGTTTGAGAAATGCTCTGCAGTATCGGCTATGTAAATTTCTTTTGCGTGTTCGGCACCGATCGTATCGCAGGCCAGAGTCGTGGAAACAACCGGAATGTTATTATTGAATGCTTCAAGAATTTTGATACGGATGCCACTGCCTTCGAAAAGAGGCACAATAAATGCCCGGTGTGTCCGGTAAAGTTTATCCAGGTCTTCCACATAGCCCAACATATTGATTCCCTGTATGCCGACAAATGGGTTTTCTGTCTTTCCACTACCTACAATATTTAATACTGCTTCAGGCTGTTTTTGTAATATCTGTGGCCATACATTATCGACAAACCATTTCAGGCCATTCATATTGGCTTCCCAGGAAATGTTTCCTATATAGAGAATGGACTTCGCACCGGATAAAGTCGTCTGCTTTTCAGTGATGTCGTAAGTCGGCTTCATTGAGAACACATTGTCATTGAACGATTTGAAATAATCAGTATTTTCATCACAGACTGTGAAAACCAGGTTATTTTCTTCAATCGCTTTAATCTCATAATGTTTGGTTCTGCGCCATTCGAGATTCAGTAACCATTTTTTCCAGCCCGATTGCTTGCGGTACTCCTGTTCAACAATCTCAAATTCAATATTATGATTTTTAAAAATCATTTTTTTAAACTGAGAGGCATAATGTTTTTTAATGTACCTGGCATAGGGATACATGTTCAGGTAATCGATAAAAACCACGTCATAATAATTTTCTTCAAAACAGGCATCGATAAGCTTGTACATTTGGCTGTTGACAAACTTTGCAGCGACATAGGGTGTTGCCGTGAGGTAACTTCTGAGCATGGTAGTCATCAGCTTCAATGGTTTTTTTCTGATATGTACCTCGTGGTCAATCGGGTTCTTAAAGGTGACGTTATCAAAGATGTCGTTAAAATAGGCTATACCCTTTTCAACGGTGTCACGTTCTTCCGTAAAGGAAAGCACGATGACATCGTCGTCATTGGAGACGACACTGATACCATTGAATGCACCTATTTTGCCGCCATTGTCTAGCGGATAGGGAAACTGGGTTGTAATAAATAAAGTACTCATCGGTTTTCACCAGGGTAAGATCTACTAAATCGTTAATTTCTACACCCCTTAGCAGTATCCATGCCTGTTTTAATCGATCATTAAAAAAGTTCTATAAATCATTAAGATAGTAATTAAAAAATTTTATTTTCACATATACTTCCAGTAGCTGGATAAAAACCTGAAACGATTTTTTGCAATCTGCATTTTTAATAACCAACTAAGATTCGCATTCTGCAAAAACTTTGCTTTCTCAAGCCTTGTATAGAGGGCAATTAGACTTATTTCTTAAAGAAAAACTGGCACATGCATTGCCTGCAGATGGTTACTTTATATATATTGTTATTGAACAAGCTTTAGGAAATTTTTAATTGAACAGTATTCGTATAAGTTTCAGTGCACTTATATCTGTAGCCATTTTCTTAATTTTTTACACTGGCTTGCAGGGAGGTCGCTATTTCCTGGCGAACCGTATCCAGGAACTTGGGCTGCTACTGGCAATGATGCTTTTTTTCTATGCTGCCATCGTCGCCAGTCTGCATGTCAGGGATAAAGACCTGAGATGGAATTGGTGGTTTTTTACAACGATCTTTCTGATCGCCTATACCTTTGTTCTGCCGGGATACGTATTTTCAGTAAATGCTGATGTAGCCATGCTGCCAAGCGTATTGGCATCCAGAGGATATCTGATTATTTTCTTTGGTCCGGCCTTGTATTTTCTGTATCGTCTGGGCTATTCACCGGAAAGAATGGAACGCATCTTTATTATTGCCCTGGTATTCCTTGCGTTTAACTACATGTTCCATTATTTCCGTCTGGATTTAAGAGCAACCTATTTTTCCGCTGATCATACAGTTGCCTCGCTGGTGACACATGATGACTGGCGTGGTTATCGTTTAAAGCCCAGTTCCCTGGCATTGTTTGCACTAAGTATTCTTTCACCCTTTATGCTGATAGCCAGCAAACAGTCAGTTAAGAAGCTGTTTTGGTTTGTCATTATCCTGATTCTGGCTTACATCTGGTTCCTGGTTAAAGCCCGTTCCATGGCAGCCACGCTGATTTTGTCGAGCCTGATGTATCCTTTTTTCTTTGCCGGAAAAAAACGCCTCGCCCTGTTTTTCTTTTCTTTGCCGGTCATGATAGGCGCCATCTCTGTTATCCTTATGGTTGTTATCGAGACCGTAGCCAATACCGCGAGAGGTGGCGGTGATGCCGTGCGTGCCACATCCTATAAACTGGCACTTGAATCGCTATCTGAAAACCCGTTGCTGGGTTTTGGCCAACAAAGTTTCTATACGCTGACCGAGCAAGATCTTATCTGGGTGTATTTTTCCTCTTTCTCGGCGTAGCTTTCAAATACGGCCTTATAGGGACATTTGTCTTTTTATTCTTTAACTTTTTCATCCTGCAACGCCTCATAAGGACAATCTGGCTTTACAAGAGTGTTTACGGACAGATTAACCCTGTGATGTTTTCAATATTGATCGTGTTTCTTGCCCTGTTCATCAAC
Organism: Gammaproteobacteria bacterium; assembly: GCA_037388785.1. GTDB lineage: Bacteria > Pseudomonadota > Gammaproteobacteria > Chromatiales > Chromatiaceae > JABDQZ01. The sequence goes on along the minus strand of JARRJW010000215.1, from coordinate 2,294 downwards.
CTGGCATTAAACCCGGCACTGGCAAGAATAGACGGCATGACCCTGGGAGGCTTTGCGATTGGTTTAACCTCGGCATGGCGCCATAAAATATTCAATCAACTCAAGGAATCTCGCCTTAAAGAGACTAAACCGTCCATCCCTCCTGTATCAACTGAACCGGTAATGTCAAAAACATAACTCGCCTGCCCTGCCATCTGCTCAGACCTAGCAAAAAGCGCTAACGACTGTTGTTTGCAATTTGCAATTCGCAAAAACACATCCCCGAAAAACTTTTTCATTCTTTGCAAATTGAGAATGAAGCAATTACACGATTTAAACCAAAAAATTAAAACCATTAATTTTCAATAGCTTAAATATATTTTTGAGTTTTTTATTTTTTTGGCACGCCAGATGCAAACACTCGTGTAACTAAGCAAAACTGATCGACTTGATCGAATTGCACACTCAATTTTTGGAGAGTTAATTCCATGATTATTAAAGCTAGAGCACCGTTAAGACTTGGCCTGGCAGGCGGCGGCACAGATGTTTCACCCTACTGTGATGTTCACGGAGGAGCTGTACTAAATGCGACCATCGATCGCTATGCCTACGCCGTGATCAAACCACTGAATGAACCGGTTCTTCGTTTCAAGGCTGCTGACCGTGAAACCGAAATTGAAGTCGACCTTGAGCATGACCTTGATGATCACCTTGATCACTGCCTGCACATGGCTGTTTACAAGGAAATGATAGAAAAATACAACGATGGTAAACGCATAGCACTGGAGTTAAGTACCATCGTCGATGCGCCGGTTGGTTCCGGCCTTGGTTCTTCATCAACGCTCGTGGTCGTCATGATCAGGGCATTCGTCGAGTTACTCAATGCACCACTTGATGATTATGACATCGCACAATTGGCTTTCAAGATTGAACGTGAAGACTGTGGACTTAAAGGAGGCAGGCAGGATCAATTCGCGGCAACTTTCGGTGGTTTCAACTACATGGAATTTTACGAAAACAATCGCTCGATTATCAATCCGCTGCGTATCAAAAGCTCGGTTATCAACGAACTGGAGTCCTCGCTGGTGCTTTTCTATACCGGCGTGTCACGCGAATCCGCACGAATCATTGCCGACCAGAGCAAAAATCTGAAAACAGGTTCAGAAGATGCCCTGGAAGCGATGCATGGCATTAAGCAGGAAGCCATTATGATGAAAGAGTGTTTACTTAAAGGCGATTTCTCAAGCTATGTCGGCTCAATGCTGTTTGGTTGGGCCAACAAGAAAAAATCCGCAAAAACTGTTTCCAACCCATTAATTGATGAAATCTACGACAGTGCCCTGGATGCCGGCGCCCTGGCAGGCAAGGTATCTGGAGCCGGCGGTGGAGGTTTCATGATGTTTTTTGTCCCAACAGAAAAACGTATGGATGTCATACGAACACTGAACCATTTTGACGGTGAAGTCAGTAACTGTCATTTCACTAAACAAGGCTCACAGGCCTGGAGGATTGAAATATGAAATCTAATACACTTGAAGTTGTTTCTTTAGAAAATGAAACAAGGGTAAATCCATTGGTAATAGACCAGATGACACAGACTCGCGATGTTTACGAAAGCATGCTTGCTGACAGAGATTTACAGGTCAAAGTGACTGAAGCCGCTTATGCCTGCGTCAAATCATTAAAGAACGACGGAAAGGTTTTATTGGCCGGTAACGGTGGCAGCGCAGCCGATGCACAGCACATTGCCGGCGAACTGGTAAGCCGTTTTCTTTTTGACCGTCCGGGTCTGCCAGCGATGGCCTTAACTACTGATACCTCTATCCTTACCGCTATAGGTAATGACTATGGATACGAGAAACTGTTTGAACGTCAGGTTCAGGCTAATGGTAAAGCTGGTGATGTTCTGATCGTTTACTCAACCTCAGGTAAATCAGTCAACATCATCAAGGCTCTCGAAAAAGCCAAGGAAATGGGTTTGGTCACTATCGGTTTAACCGGTAACAAGGGTGGCCCCATGGTTGATTTATGTGATCACCTGCTGGCCGTGCCCTCTTCTGAAACACCAAAGATTCAGGAAGGTCATTTGGGTATAGGTCACATCATCTGCGGCATCATTGAAAATGACATCTTTGGAGAAATGGCCTGATGGAAGCAGTAATATTAGCTGGCGGTTTTGGTACACGTTTACGCGAAGTTGTGCCTGACCTGCCTAAACCCATGGCACCAGTTGCGGATAAACCTTTCCTGGAAATTCTTTTGAATGCACTTGAAAAGAAGGGCTTTAACCGTGTCATCCTGTCATTAGGCTACAT
>JARRJW010000214.1:0-3861 GCA_037388785.1 Gammaproteobacteria bacterium | reverse complement strand
GCGAAAGGCGCATGTTGTATCCAGCATCGCCAGTGCTATCGGTATGACCTATTATATCTATAAGCGTTTGATTAAACTCTTTCACAACTAACGAAACAGAATCGAGGACATCCATAAAACGCGGTTTTATTTCAGAGCGATCTACATCGAATGTAACGCTAGGCATGTTAAGGATAATGTTGTCTCCTGCACGGGTTACGCTGACACCTGTTCCTTCTAGCTGTTGACGTAATTTCATCTCCTGCTGATCCATGTAATAGCCGATTCCGCCACCTGTTAAGCCCCCGACTCCAGCACCAATTAAGGCGCGTTTCCGTCTATCTTTTGAATCATCCCCAGTTGCATATCCTAATAATGCGCCTGCAACGGCACCGATAGTAGCGCCCTTGGTGGCATTTGATGTTTTCTCTTCTCTTGTGTAAGGGTCAAGTGTCTGACAGGCTGATAAAGTCAGGCTAGAGGCAATCAGCAGGGCAATAGGACGAATATGATTCATGTTGTTTTCCAATAGTGTATTTTATTGACTCAATTATGGCTTAAACACTGCCGGTTTGGAATGACCTGAACTGGATTAAACCCGGTTGAGACTGGAACGGATTTTTTGCATTGGCTAAAACAGTCCAAATTGGTAAAATCGGTAATTCAGCATAAACCAATATTATTGCACTCACTTGAGACGTTAGTTCATGAATACAGAAGCATCGCAATCAAAAAGCTCCTCATTTTTTTCAAATTTCACACCTAAACAATTAATTGCGGCGATTGCTTTTACTCTTTTGGCGATTTACCTGGCTTCTGTGGTGCCGACGATAGAAATTGCCTGGGTCAGCGCGATCCTGGTTTTGACAATTTATCTGTTTGCTTTTGAGGTTGTCGGCGTCGATGTGGCCGCTGCTTCTGTGATGGTGCTCCTGGGGCTTACATCCTTGCTGGCACCCATGATGGGGCTGGAAAAAGGCCTGGTTGATAACATGCATCTGTTTGATGGTTTCTCCTCGAATGCAGTTATTTCCATTATCGCGGTGATGATCATTGGTGCAGGGCTGGATAAGACCGGCTTAATGAGCAAGGTGGCTGCATTCATCCTGAGAATTGGTGGGACCACCGAAGCCAGGGTAATTCCGATTATTTCTGCAACCGTTGGCTTTATTTCATCTTTTATGCAAAACGTTGGCGCCGCGGCTCTTTTTCTGCCGGTGGTATCGAGAATTTCAGCCCGTTCCGGCTTGCCCATGTCACGACTGCTGATGCCAATGGGTTTTACCGCTATTCTGGGTGGTACTATGACAATGGTAGGCTCCAGTCCTTTAATTCTTCTAAACGACCTGATTCTGACCTCAAATAAGGCGCTGCCAACAGAACAGCAGATGGAAACCTGGAGCCTGTTTTCGGTTACACCCATCGGTCTGGCGCTGGTAACCACCGGGATTATCTATTTTGTCCTGGCCGGACGTTTTGTTTTGCCAAAAACCAGAAATGAAAGTAACACGGTCGGTTCTGACCCGATGGCTTATTTCAATAATGTTTATGATGTTAACTATGATATTCAGGAACTTGTGGTTACTGACGAAAGTGATTTGATTGGCAAACAGCTGGACGACGTAGAAACCACCTACAAGGTCAGGCTAATTGCCAGTAAGCAGTCAGGTGGTGAAACCAGGGTTGGGCCTGGCACTATTGCCAGAGATTTTGAATTCCAGCCGGGTATGGTTCTGGGTATGGTGGCTGAGCCTGAGTCGCTGCAGCATTTCATTGAAAAATACAATCTGCACAAACGCAGTCAGTTAAGAACGTTTTCAGAATCATTGGCAGCTAACAAGGCAGGTATTGCCGAAGTTGTTATACCACCAGGTTCCGGCCTTATCGGTAAAAGTGCCCGTGATGTATGGATGCGGAAAACCTACGGTTTGGCAATGATTGGGTTACACAGAAATGGCGAAACCATGCGAGAGGGCGATGATATTCGTAACCTGCCATTACAGGCCGGTGATACGCTGGTGGTACACACGCCCTGGAATGCTCTCGAACGTTTAGAAGACAGCCGGGATTTTGTTGTAGTAACCACTGAGTATCCTCGCGAGGAAAAACTCCGCCCGGATAAACTAAAACCAGCTGTTATATTCTTCGGAATAGCCCTTTTTATGGTGCTGTTTACTGATATCAGGCTCTCAGTTGCACTATTGACCGGGGCCATGGGAATGGTGCTCAGCGGTGTGTTAAAAATCGAAGAAGCCTATGAGGCCGTAAGTTGGAAAACAGTTTTTCTGCTTGCGTCATTGATTCCGCTCGGACTGGCTGTTGAAACAACCGGAACGGCTAAATGGATTGCTGAACAGGTGTTATTGGTTGTTGGCGGTATGCCAATCTGGGTCATTCAGTCAGCTGTTGCAGTGCTGGCAACATTCTTCACGCTGGTGATGTCAAATGTGGGTGCAACAGTTCTACTTGTGCCTCTGGCTGTGAACATCGCCATTGGGGCTGGTGGTAATCCTGCGGTATTCGCCCTGACAGTGGCAATAGCCACCTCGAATTCATTCCTGATCCCGACACACCAGGTTAATGCGCTGATCATGGGGCCTGCAGGCTACAGGGTGCCGGACTTCATGAAAGCCGGTGGTATTATGACTATACTGTTTCTTGTTGTCATGATTATCATGATGAACCTGGTTTTTTAATCCATTATTAAACTCTAACGGGATAATTCCAATTTTGGCGGGTAAATACCCGTGAAATCCTTAGTGGTAAACCGTTTCAAGCCAAGTAAATATCAGGTTATAATAATTAGATAACTATAAAACTTATTACGACTAAGTAAGGAATCTGTAATGAAAAAATTATCACTTATCTTGATACTAATGTTGTCACTTTTCACTTATGCCCAGGCTTCAGATAAAGCAGGTTCTGAGTTTGATAAGGAAATCGCTGCAAAGATGATCGACAGCAGCATTCAGCGCTTTAAAATTGCTGAAGATGTGACTATTGAAGATGCCATCGATTCGATGAAGTTACGTGCCAATTTGCTTAACTTTAAACTGGTCGCGGACTTGCCGCTTTCTGATCAAATCAAAGCATCGGGCCAAGAAGCCAATCATATGCAGATTCTGGCATTCTGTGATGCCCTGATTGCAAAGGAAATGGTTGAATATAATATTATTTTTGCTGGTTTTCTTCCTTGCCGAATTGCCGCTGTAGAAGATAAAGATGGTCAAGGCTGGCTGGTGACAACTAACATGGACATGATGCTTCACGCGGTTGATTTACCTGAGAAACTTCAGCCTATGGCGAAACAGGTTCGTGATACGATCTATAGTATTATAGATGCGGGTGTAAACGGCGACTTGTAATTGCTATCAGGCCGGCCAAGTTGGCTCGGCCTGATATTCCCACCTTTTTGCATATCCTCCTTTCCTGGCGGGCTGGCAGTATCCGATAAGATTTATTACTGTTACTGGTAACGTTTTGGAAAAAAATCAGCTTATAGCTAAACTTCTCAAATTTCTTCCTTCGAATACGGTTCTGTTTCACGAAGAGGAAATTATTCCCTACGAGTGTGATGGTCTTTCGGCTTACCGTCAGTCGCCGATGGTGGTTTTGTTGCCTGATGCAGTCGGGCAGATAGAACAAATCATGGCGTTCTGTTTTGAGCACCATGTGCCGGTGGTTGCAAGGGGAGCGGGCACCGGTTTGTCTGGCGGGGCGCTACCTGATCAGAATGGCATCCTGTTAAGTCTTGCTAGGTTTAACAATATTCTCGCTATTGATTTAGACAACCAGACCGCCCGTGTTCAACCGGGAGTAACCAATCTAGGCACGACCGCGATACACCGCTGAAACGCGCCATAAAGGTGACTTCCTCGTTAC
>JARRJW010000213.1:3930-4540 GCA_037388785.1 Gammaproteobacteria bacterium | reverse complement strand
TCTTTACAGCTTTCTTCAGATTGTCGTCATAGGGAACAGCCCCCATAAAACCTAACATCACATCCAGATATCGGTCTGTGACGGCGCACATTTTATTATAAAGGTCTCTGCCTTCTTGAGGTGTACGCACCATATTGGCAAGTATACGAAAACGCGTACTGCCATATTCTTTGTTCAGTAATTTCATTATAGCGTATGCATCGGTAATTGATGCGGGTTCATCACAGACAACAACAATCACTTCCTGTGAAGCCCGGGTAAAGCTGATTACCGTGTCTGAAATACCGGCTGCGGTGTCAACAATGAGGGTATCAATATCTGAACCGATTTCACTGAAAGCACTGATGATACCGGCGTGTTCAGCTGGTGAAAGTTCAGCCATACGCTGAATACCGGAAGCCCCCGGAACCAGCTTTATGCCGAGAGGCCCTTCGATGGTAATTTCTTGAAGTGTTTTCTCACCTTTGAGAACGTGGGAAAGATCAAACTCTGGATGCAAGCCTAGAATTACATCAATGTTGGCAAGCCCGAGGTCAGCGTCCAGTACCATGACATTTCTACCTATTTCGGCTAAAGCCACGGCAAGATTGATAGAGACATTGGTTTTACC
>JARRJW010000213.1:0-3868 GCA_037388785.1 Gammaproteobacteria bacterium | reverse complement strand
CTGAACAGGTTTTGGTCGAGTCATAGAATTTTCCCGAAGCTTTTTCCCAAATTGATTAAGCGTAATCCATGAGATAAATACAATCAATAACTTATAGTACTTATTAGATAATATTTATAATGAGAATACGCCAACTTCGATTTTAAGCTTTTAATTAATTGTTAATTCATTTTATCAAAGGTATACGTTGGACCGTGCCTCACTCAATGCCATCGCCAGGAATCCGTCGCCAAGTTGCTCAGACGTTTCTTCTGCCAGGTCAGAGGCCAGATTAACAAGAGGATTTGCATAAGCAACATGCATGTCCTCTGGAACCTTTTGACCATCAGTATAGTAGGCAACTGGCAACTGACTTTCGATAAGTACCGATAAAACCGCACCTAGAGAAGCCGCCTCATCCGTTTTTGTGACCAGGCAGGCATCGGGTTGAATCGGTGCAAAAGTAGTGACTGCACGTCGTAATGCGGATATGTCAGTTGTTGCCGACAAAGCCAGATACCTTGTAATGGGCCTGCCGGCACCCTCCAGCAAATCCAGCTGTTGAATTAGCTTTTCGTCCTGATGGCTCATGCCGGCAGTGTCGATCAGGATAAAGCGTTTATCGATGAAAGCATTCAGCGTTTCCATCAATTCTTCGGCATTTGAAGCTGTACGCACAGGTACGTTAAGAATACGACCATAAGTGTGCAGCTGCTCACGGGCACCGATGCGGTAATTATCAGTACTGATCATCGCCACATGACGATTACCGTGTTTCATGCAGTATCGCGCAGCCAACTTGGCAATAGAGGTCGTTTTGCCAACACCGGTAGGACCGACCACCGCCGTAATACCACCGCGTTCGGCAAGATCATCACCGGTCACCGAAAGCTCTGCAGAAAGATAGTAAAGCGCCTTTTTCCACTGCTGTTCGAAACCGCCAACCGAGGCACTGGCTTTCATTAATCTTTCAGCGATGGTGGAAGACAATCCCATCGACATCAACTGACGGAACAGTTCCCGGCTTTCAGGGCGATGATGCCCCATCTCTCGCCAGCTTATCCCGGAAAGCTCGTTTTCCATCATTCTGCGCAGCGCCTGCATTTCACGACGCATCGCATCCATGGTTTCATTTTGTGCTTCCGAAGAGTCCTGTAGCGTTTCAACCTTGGCCTGGTAACCTGAGGCCTGATGGTTTTTGGCTGCATGGCTCATCCGGTCATCATTATTTGTCGACCTGGTCTCTACTGAAGCAACTGATTGCTTCGTTTTTCTCTCTGAACTGACCGGAGACTGGCTATGGCTTTTGTTTCTAATCGCCGATTTCTTCTCAACTTCCGCCTGGAAGCGCTCCTCATCAAATTCCACAGCTGCGATCAGTTCAACACCTTCAGGGACAGATTTGTTGGATAATATGACTGCATCTTCGCCAATTTCTTTTTTAACCGCAGCAATTGCTGTTTTCATATTTGGTGCAACAAAACGTTTAATCTTCATCGTCTGTAATCCTCAATTATGCGCCGGAACCTGCTTCACCGATTGTTGCAACAACTTTGATCTTACGATTGTCAGGAATTTCGTTGTAAGACAACACATGAATTCCCTGGGCACTGTGTCTGGCAAACTTGGACATCCATGAACGGATACCCGCTGCCACCAGTAAGATCGTTTCCTGACCTGACATTTCCTGTTCCTTGGACGTCTCAATCAATGACTGTTGCAATTTTTCAGCAAGCCCCGGTTCAAAGCCAAAACCTTCTCCACCAGAAGCCTGAAGAGACTGCTGCAATAACTGTTCCAAGTTTGCATCCAAGACTACAACAGGAATTTCTTCAATATTTCCAACGAGTTGTTGAACTATTGAACGAGAAAGCGCCACCCTGACAGCTGACAGTAAATTGGCAGGATCCTGGTTTATAACAGCCTGATCCGCCAAAGTTTCGGCAATAGTCCGTATATCCTTAATTGAAATGCCCTCTGACAGCAACGACTGCAACACTTTGAGCACCTGGCTCAGCGAAAGTGTTTTTGGCACCAGATCCTCAACCAGTTTCGGGTAACTATTGGCGAGACTGTCAAGCAACTGCTGAACCTCTTCATGACCGAGTAATTCGCCGGCATGGTGTTTTATCACTTCACTCAGGTGCGTTGCGACAACCGTTCCAGCATCAACCACGGTATAACCCTGCGCCTGGGCATTATCACGCTGTGAGGGATCAATCCAGACAGCATCCAGGCCAAATGCAGGATCGCGGGTTTTGACCCCCTGAATTTCGCCAAATACCTTGCCAGGATTGATAGCAAGATCTCTTTCCGGATGGATTTCAGCATCCCCCATGGGCACACCGTTGAGCGTGATTCGGTAAGCATTTGGCGACAAATCCAGGTTGTCCCGAATATGGACAGACTGAACCAGAAAGCCCAGTTCCTGCGAGAGTTTGCGCCGAATCCCCTTGATACGGTTCATCAACTGGCCACCCTGGGCCTTATCCACCATCGGTATCAGGCGGTAGCCAACCTCCAGACCAATGATATCGACAGGCTGAACATCATCCCAACTCAGTTCCTTGGGTTCTGATGTTTCAGTGCTTTCGGGCACTGGCACATCCGGAACTGTCTGTAATTGTTCCTGCTGCTTTTTCTGAATCAGAAACATGGCTGCAGCAAAAGCAACAACTGCCAGAATTAAGAAAGGCACATTGGGCATTCCAGGAATCACACCCAACATGAATAGACTACCACTCGAAATCAATAGCGGCTTGGGGTTATCCAGCAACTGCTTGCCAACCTGGGTGCCAATATCATCATTGGCATCTTTCATTTTGGTAACGATGATGGCTGCAGAAACCGACAGCAACAGCGCTGGAATCTGTGCAACTAGACCATCTCCCACGGTTAACAGTACATAGCGTTCCAGAGCTTCGGAAAATGCCAGGTCGTGCTGCAACATGCCGATCAGCAGGCCACCGACGATATTGATTACCATGATAACAATACCTGCTACCGCATCACCGCGAACAAACTTGGAAGCACCATCCATGGAACCGTAAAAATCCGATTCCTTAGCCAGGTCTTCACGCCTTTGCTTGGCTTCCTCCTGCGTCAAAAAACCGGTATTCAAATCCGCATCGATCGCCATCTGCTTACCCGGCATCGCGTCGAGAGTAAAACGCGCACTGACTTCAGCAACACGACCAGCGCCCTTGGTGACAACGATAAAGTTAATGACAATCAGAATGGAAAAAACCACCAGGCCGACAGCGAAATTACCGCCGATAACGAATTCACCAAAGGCCTCGATCACTTTTCCCGCTGCATCACCACCGGTATGACCTTCCATTAAAACTATTCGGGTTGAAGCGACGTTCAATGCCAGCCTAAATAAGGTTGTTATCAAAATTACCGTCGGGAAGGCTGCAAATTCAAGCGGTTTCATGGTGTAAATCACCACAATAACCACTACCAGTGACAGGGTGATATTGAAGGTGAAGAACATGTCCAGCGCGAACGCCGGCATGGGGATGATAATCATTGCCAGCAGCATCAGCATCGCCAATGGACCACCAATGCCTTTCCAGCCAACCGAACTTACATTAGTTTTAACCTGTGCTAAATCCATACTTCTCTTCTATCCCAGTAATGATTGATGCCAGATAACTGAGCTTGTCAGCTTTTGGTTTACGGCGTTTTATGCAAAGTCATACGCCTCTCGAGCAGGTCAAACTTACTGCTGCTTTTTACCATTTGCATCAAACTGCATGTCTTCCGGTACCTGCCACTGGTCGCGTACCTTGTCGTCATCACGAATATCAAACGGAGTGGCCTCTAACTGGTAGACATACGCCAATAATTTGGCTACTGCAAGATATAAGCCAGCTGGGACTGGGTG
>JARRJW010000212.1:0-3880 GCA_037388785.1 Gammaproteobacteria bacterium | reverse complement strand
GGCTTTCTTTTTTGTCACAGCTTTTTTCACTGCGGCTTTCTTGGCAGCTGCTTTCTTGGCGACCGTTTTTTTCTTCACGGTTGTCTTCGTAGCTGCCTTTTTAACCGATTTCTTGCCTGTTTCGGCCCTGGATGAAGTCTGCTTTTTATCATCTTTACCGGCTTTGGCTGTTTTAGCTTTCGGCTTACTTTTAGCTGCAGATTTTTTTGACTTTTCAGTTTTCATATCTGGTGTTGCCTTTTCTGCAGATTTTTTTGCTTTTTTCTTTTCCACAGAGGCCTTTTCCTTGGCTTCCTCAGCGGCAGCAATCTCTGCCATTTCCTGCTGAAGACGCTTACGTGGTGGTCTGCCACGACGACGGGGGCGGTCATCATCACTTTTTGGAGCCATGAGAGCCTTCAGTAACGTTTCGTCCATTGGCAAAGTTGCTTCGCCATCATCATCAGGTATTTCGACCGGGGGTAACGCATCAAGGAGTTTGACCGCTTTTTTGAAGATCTTCCTGGCAGTCTGGTCTCCTGGCACCGGAAGCATTTTTTTCTGCCCACCGTAGAAACGCTCCAGTGGCATCATGATCATTTCGCAATTTCTTAAACGGTTGGCAATATTTTCCTCGTAATCATCCGGACGACTGCGAATTTTTTCACCACACTCGTTACACATTCCTTCAACGATCGGAGGATTGTTATAGATATTGTACTTGGCCCCACAGTTCTGACAGGTGATCTGCCCCACCAGGTGCTCCATCAGGTCGTCAGGCTCTATATCAATTTTAACAACCGCATTCAGAGGGCGCCTCAGGCCTTTTAAGAGAATATCGAGAGTCTCAGCCTGACCTGTACTGCGAGGAAAATCCTCCATAATGAAGCCAGCTTTGGCATCAGCCCTGGCCAAACGAATCCGCAAAGCCGCCATAATCAGCTCATCAGAAAACTTGCCTGCAAAAGCCGCTTCTTTTACAAGACGTCCCAGTTCAGTTTTTTCAGCGGCAATTTCAGTGAGAGTGCTTTCTAGAGTTAACACAGGGATCTTGTAGTGATCCGCAAGACTTCTGGCCAATTGCTCTTTACCGGAACCCGGAAGACCAAGAAGGATGATTCTCATAATATTTCCATTTTGTTGTTTTGTGCCGGAAACGGTTATTTTCAAACCATAACCCGGATTTAGCGATTCAATTGTCTATACAGGGCCTGAATTTTGAGCTGAATCAGAAAAAACTTCCTAATTCAATATGTTATAATTTGAGCTTAGAGCCGCCCTGCTACCCTCTAGTCAATATCAGTTCAAGCAGAAAGTCAATAAAATTAGCAGGTTAATCGCGATTTTGACTGAATTCTCTGTCTGGATGACATGATCCTGAAACACTTGGTAACTGGCGTTCAGGGGCATTATCTGCAAGAATACGCCGCAATTTTCCAAATCAAATTTTAAATTCCTCATTTAATTCATATAACCCGAAAGGAAATACTATGACTGCGAAGAACGCATTTTATGCTCAATCTGGCGGTGTTACCGCTGTCATCAATTCATCAGCCTGCGGTGTCATTGAAACCTGCCGCAAACATAGCGACAAAATTGCCAATGTTTATGCGGGTCGTAACGGCATCATTGGCGCACTGACTGAAGACCTGATCGACACCAGCCAGGAGTCTGCTGAAGACATCGCTGCACTGAAAAACACCCCTTCTGGTGGTTTTGGTTCATGCCGTTTTAAACTGAAAAGTCTGGAAGATAACAAGCGCGAATATGAGCGCCTGATCGAAGTTTTCAAAGCCCATAACATCGGTTATTTCTTTTACAATGTCGGTGGTGATTCAGCAGATACTTGCTATAAGGTTTCACAACTGTCTGAAAAAATGGGATTTCCTGTCCAGGCCATCCACGTTCCTAAAACCGTAGATAACGACCTGCCTATCACCGATAACTGTCCTGGCTTTGGCTCAGTGGCTAAATATATTGCGGTCTCAACACTGGAAGCTTCTTACGACGTACGTTCCATGGCTGCCACCTCCACCAAAATCTTCGTGATTGAGGTTATGGGCCGTCACGCTGGCTGGATTGCTGCTGCCGGTGCACTGGTTGAAGATTATGGCATTCCGGTTGTCACCCTGTTCCCTGAGGTGGAGTTCGATCAGGAAAAATTCCTTGCGGCAGTTGATGCCAAAGTCAAAGAATACGGTTATTGCTCAATCGTAGTTTCAGAAGGCTGTCACTGGCCTGATGGCAAATTTCTTGCCGAGCAGGGTACACGTGATTCCTTCGGCCATGCCCAGCTTGGTGGCGCCGCCCCGGTTGTCGCCAACATGATCAAGGATGCCCTGGGTTATAAATTCCACTGGGCTGTTGCTGACTATCTGCAGCGTGCTGCTCGTCACCTGGCGTCAGAGTCTGACGTTGAACAGGCTTATGCACTCGGTGAGGCTGCCGTTGAGAAAGCCCTTGAAGGCAAAAACTCCATCATGCCTACTGTGGTTCGCGAATCCTCCTCTCCATACCAATGGAGCATCGGTGAAGCACCTTTGAGCGAGGTCGCCAATGTTGAGAAAATGATGCCTATGGACTTCATCTCTGAAGATGGCTACGGCATAACCGATAAGTGTAAAGAATACCTTTACCCACTTATCAAGGGTGAAGCCTATCCTGAATATGACGACAACGGCATGCCCAAGTACGTCACCATGAAGGGTATCGCTGTTCCCAAGAAACTGGATGCTTTCGAGATCTAACTCAGGTTTGTTTTTATCCTGTTTTAAGGGCGCTTCGGCGCCCTTTTTATTGAAACTGCCCCGGACTCTCCAAGCAGTCTTGAATGGTCTTTTCAGACCCATTTTATTATGAAATGAGGTTAATTTGAGATTTCCCGTTTCCGAGTGGAATTGATTAAAGTATTATCGAGTGTCTTTTTCTAGATAACTAAAACAAGTGAGGACACCATGAATCTTGACCGAGTCAGCCCAGGAAATATCCCAGATGAAATCAATGTCATCATTGAAATTCCGGCTCATTCCGACCCAGTCAAATACGAAGTGGATAAAGAATCCGGTGCCATGTTTGTTGACCGTTTCATGACAACCGCCATGTATTATCCGGCTAACTATGGCTACGTACCTCACACACTTTCCAAAGACGGCGACCCTGCCGATGTTATGGTTGTTACCCCAATCCCATTGATCAGCGGCTGCGTTGTCAAATGCCGTCCCATAGCGGTTTTAAAAATGACGGATGAATCAGGCGACGATGCCAAAATCCTTGCAGTTCCAGTCGACAAGCTCTGCAAACAATGGGATAGGGTTGAAGGTCCTGACGATATGCCAAAATCACTGTTGGACCAGATTTCACATTTCTTCGAACACTACAAAGATCTTGACGAAGGCAAGTGGGTGCGTGTTGAGGGCTGGGGCGATGCTGACGACGCAAAACAGGAACTGCTGGACTCAGTGAAACTTTACCAGGAAGCCCCGGAAAAACCCGCTTTCTAAATTTTAGGTTGTAAATTTGTCCCTTACCCGGGAACAAATTTTCTACTTAAAACAGGAATGAGTTAATTATGAAAGTCTGTATTGTATCTGACAGTCATGACCATATCCCGCTGCTTGATGCCGCTGTTGCAGAAGCCAAGGAAAATGGTGCTGAGGCCGTCCTGCACTGTGGCGATGTCGTTGCTCCCTCAACGCTGGCCTGTCTGAAAAAACATGCGCTGCCTGTTCACGTGATTCATGGCAACAATACGGGTGATCTGTATGCGCTGGGCAGACTTTCCCATTCGCCTGAAAATATTTTTCATTACCACGGTATGGACGCTGGTATAAAATTGGCTGGAAAACAAATCTTCCTGGTTCATTATCCACATTATGCTGAAGCGATGGCGGTCACCGGTGAC
>JARRJW010000211.1:0-7287 GCA_037388785.1 Gammaproteobacteria bacterium | reverse complement strand
GGCTGCGCTGGCTTTTCTTCAATTGAAGTCGCCTGACCATTATTATCAAATGCAACCACACCGTATCGTTCCGGGTCATTAACCGGGTAGGCAAACACGGTACCGCCTTGTTTCTGGCTGGCTGCATGTAACAGCGGTTTTTGTAAGTCATGTCCGAAAAACAGGTTATCACCAAGTACCAGTGCACAGGCATCACCATTAATGAACTCTTCGCCGATAAGAAAGGCCTGCGCCAGTCCTTCGGGTTCAGGTTGCACGGCATAACTCAATGACAGGCCCCAGGCAGAACCATCGCCAAGCAGCTGCTCAAAACGTGGCGTATCCTGCGGTGTGGAAATAATCAGGATTTCTCGAATACCTGCCAGCATAAGAATACTTAACGGGTAATAAATCATTGGCTTGTCATAAACAGGCAACAGCTGCTTGGATGTGGACAATGTTACCGGATGCAGTCTTGTGCCGGAGCCACCTGCGAGAATTATACCTTTCATTGTTTTTCCTTAAGTGAATGCTTTTACTTGATTATTAAAGTCTAGGAAGCCAGCCCCAGACGTTCACCCTGGTAACTGCCATCCAGTACACGGCTCCACCAGTTTTCATTGTTCAGGTACCAGGTGATTGTCTTGCGAATACCCGATTCAAATGTCTCATCCGGCACCCAGCCCAACTCATTTTTAATCTTGGTGGCATCGATGGCATAGCGCACATCATGCCCGGGACGATCAGCCACATAGGTGATCAGTTCTTCATACCTGCTGATTTCACCGGGATGCTCAGGGCGCAATTCATCGAGTATCTTGCAGACGGTTTTAACAACATCCAGGTTGGTCATCTCATTATGACCACCAATGTTATAAGTCTCACCATCCTTGCCTTCGAGCACCACTTTTACCAGTGCCCTGGCATGATCTTCCACATACAGCCAGTCACGTATCTGGTCACCTTTACCGTATATCGGTAATGGCTTGCCACTGAGAGCATTCAACGTTACCAGTGGAATCAGTTTTTCCGGGAACTGGTAAGGGCCATAGTTATTTGAGCAGTTAGTGATGACAACCGGAAACTTGTAGGTTCTGTTCCAGGCACGCACCAGGTGATCCGAACTGGCCTTGGATGCCGAGTATGGCGAACTTGGCGCATAGGGGGTTTCTTCGGTAAACAAATCATCTGTGCCTTCCAGGTCACCGTAAACCTCGTCGGTTGAGATATGATGGAAGCGGAATTCAGATTTCTGTTTGTCATCAAGTTTCAGCCAGTACTGACGTGCAGTTTCCAGCATCACATAAGTTCCGGTGACGTTGGCCTGGATAAACTCAGCCGGACCGTCAATGGAACGGTCAACATGCGATTCAGCAGCCAGGTGCATGACCTTGTCAGGCTGGTGCATTTCAAAAACCCGTGTCATTTCATTGAAATCACATATATCAACATGCTCGAAGGCATATAGAGGATTCGATGAAATATCTTCAAGTGATTCCAGGTTACCCGCATAGGTTAATTTATCGACATTGACCACTTCGTAGTTCAAATCATTGATTAAATGCCTGATGACCGCAGAACCGATGAAACCGGCGCCACCTGTAACTAATACTTTCATTGTTAAACCCTCAACTCTTTTAATTTATCTTCTACAATCGGCTTATCATTCATCGTCTCTGTCGACTTTGATGAATCAAATTCATTCCAGGGAACATGTTTTCCAGTAATCAATTCCAGCTTTTTAACATCATCTGCAAAGTGCTGATTGAGTGTAGTTCTTGCATATTCTGACGGACCTTCCTGGCCTGATCCTTTCTTAAGGTTTTTTTGATCATAAACATAGCGGATACGTGTGCGTAAAGTATCCGGCACCCTGTCCCAGAAGAATCGAAAAACCGCATTCGACTTGACCGCCTCACGCCAGCTTTCAGGTATGATGCGCTGGGTACCGCCTTTATGGTATACCTTGCCAACATTAGCAGGTACAAAACCGTCGTCAACAACACCGATAAAGTCAATCACCTCGCGGTAAACCTCCGCCGGCTTTTCTATGATGTCATCCATGTACAACACCAGCAGTTGTTCCTTTGGAAAGTGTTTCAAAAAACCTTCCAGTATGCGGCCATACTCACTCCAGACAAGGTAATGACCACTTTCATCTTCTTCAGCATTACCGGCTTCAACTACAGGCATAACGGTACGCGCTTTCTGCAGCGCATCAGGTTTCAACAGCTCATCAACTGCTTCATCAAAAGAACGTTCTTCATTTCCACGCCTGACCGACATGGTGTAGTGTGAATAAGCCCTGTCAGTCGGGTTACGCAGCACGGCAATCAATTTTGCATCGGGCATGAATGAATGTATTCTTTCCGGTGTTTCAGGGTTACCCATGTATTGGGGGCTTGCGGTACCCCAGAACTGTTCCTGCTTTGCGCCTTCAAAATACTCGGCCACGAAACTTTCCCAACCAGCCTGGTAAAGCTCATCCTTACTGAAAAATGGTGCTTCTTTCGAAGATGACATAAAGATCTTAGGATGTGGCATTAAGTACTTATACAAAGAGGTTGTCGCAGATTTCTGCGCACCGATAATGATAAAGTCGAGCTTTTTCATTGCATTGCTCCAGCCAGGCGTTGCATGGCATTTAAGTGGTAAAGTGAAAAAATTAAAGATGTCAGATTTTTTATGACGATGGCCATGGCATAGGCTATGGCAACCCCGGTAACGCCGTACTGACTGCCCATAACAAAAATCAGGAGCATCAGCATGATGGTTGTCGTCAGTTGAATATAGAATTCCTGCTTTTCCTGGTGAATCATGTTCATCATAAATCCCACCAGGCCAGTAGCTGCATTAAGCGTTTGCCCAACCACCAGTATCCAGAGCAATTCTTTACCGGCAGTAAATTCATCACCAAACAGGCTTAATACCGGCTCTGCAAAAAAGGTGAAAACAATTAACATGGGCAGAAAAATCATTAATGAAAGTATCTGTGAATGTCTTAATCCGCGCTTAAGTGCATCAGCATCATTGTTGGCAAAGTCACGTGCAAACTTTGGGGCAAACAAACTTGCCAATGTCACCAGGATGATCGAGGCAAATGCAATTAAGCGATAGGCAACTGCAAACACACCAATTTCTTCGGTTGTTGCAAACTGTGGCAACAAAATGATCGGCATATTCATGAACCACATATTTAACAAACCGGCACCCCAGAAAGGTAACAGGCTGCGGTTCAACAGCAGCGGCAGCTCAGCATCTTCGTGGCTCACGATTTGATCAGCCTGACCAGCTTGATCAGCTAGATCAGGTTCAGGCGGGAGAAATCTAAGCAGCATCCAGATCATGAAGAAAGTTGTGGCCAGCAACATGACCAGGTGAAGCACCAGGTAATTTTGTGCGGTAATGTCCCAGTTATATAGATACAAAACACCCAGCACCAGCAAAGCCCCGGTTGGCAGTAATGCCGTTTCGGCTGCCAAAGCCAGGTTGACCTGCCTGATGCCCTTAAGTGCCTCGGACAGAATTCTTATCAGCATGAATGCAACCGCTGAAATGACCGCTATAAGCATGAGCCATTGCGTATTAAAGACATCATCTGAAAAATCAAACAATCCTGAAAAGGCCCAGACCAGCGCAGTGATCAACAGGCCCGAAACAAGCAGGACTTTAATGACGCGAAAGGTGAAATCAATGGCAGTTTGCCTTCTGTTCTTACCATCCAGAACATAATGCATTGATTGCTTTTTGTATTACAGATCTATTCACGAGTCATAGATAACATTTCTTACAGTTACTTCCCTTGAGCAACTAGGATGCCAACTATGAAAAAAATCATGAAATGATCTAAAAAATGGCTTTTTGAGCGCAAAAAGTGGCTAAATTTCACTAAAAACCAGAAATCAATCTAATGAAAAAATGAGAACACTTTTTCGTTTTGAGAAATCGTCCGCTGGAAACGATGAAAATAGGAAATTAGTCAGCGAATCTATGCAAAATGCGAATTTATTTAAATTGCTGAAGCTGGACAATTGCATTTTGCAATTTAATCGACCCAGTCATCTCCATCATATTTGGCATATTTGGGTGTGGCTTTGGGATCTGCATCTTTTTGATCTTTATCGGGCTGCTTGTCATCCAACTGCTTCAGTTCTTCACTAGCTGACAGAGCCGCATTTTTTTCCTGGTAGTCCTTTAGCCCCTGGCGAAGGTTTTTCAGTAGTACCGTACCAATACTGACCATAACCCCCAGTAGAACCAAACCTACGAAGGTTAAAGCTGCCCACTTTTTACGTGATGGGTAAGATTTATAAATTGGTGCAAAAGCAGGCTGAATGACTTCCAGTGGATATTCACTGCGGGCATACAGCAGCGATTCTGCAGCCAGCTGGGTTTCCATCAACCGGTAGATGGAACGATGCAGTTCAATATTTTCAACTTCGCTTAAACGGTCTTCGAGGTAAGATCTTCTTGCTTTGAGTTCTTCTGCCTGGTTATCGCGGATATACTGGTTGAATCTGATGACAAAATTATTAGCCAGTTTCGCCGAAAGTTCAGGATCACGCGTTTTAAAATGAACCCGCAATAAACCACTCTGATCATCTGACTCCAACCCCCGCATGCTTTCACTGAAAACACGGCCGGCCTGGCGAAGATCGGGTTTGAAGCCCTCTTCCCATTTTTTCGCCTCACTGTTCCAGCGCTTGTGAAAGATATAGGGTAATAAATTATTCTCTTCGATAAATAACTGACTGAATTTCATTGAGCGCATTCGTGCCATGAGGCGGTCACGTTCGTTGGAATGAGCCGCATCAATAATAAAGTCGTGCTCAATCAAGCCGAGAGCATCGCTGGCCCGGTATTCTTTCGGCGAAACCCCGCCAGGTTTTTCCTTGATATTCACTGCAACCACAGCCGTCGACATGTAAATATCATCAACCAACTTGGAATAGGCAAAAACGGCGACTGCCCCCAACATGGCAACAATCAATATGCGGTATTTGAATCGTAAAATGACATACAGGTATTGAAGAAGATCAACTTCTTCTTCAATACCAAAAGGCATCCTATCAATGTCTTTCATGCCAGATCCTTTACCTAATTGGAAGAATCATCAAAGATAAACTTCAGGCTCGCCGCTGACAATGCCAGCTTATACACCAGTTCAACCCATGACTCGGTAAATTCACGACCATTGATACGGTCAACACTGAGTGGAACATAAACTGTTGAACCCGGCGTGACATTGACATTAGCCGGCGATCCCAGCCATCCCCAGCTACTGTTGGAAGAACGTGCTGTCATGACTTCACCATTGGCCTGAACAATATAGATGTGTTCACGGCCAGCAAATTCCTTGGTACCGCCGCTTAAGTTGACGTAGTCATAAGCTGCCCTGTCAGCTCGATACTGATGTGAAGTCGGATAATAAACCTGCCCGACCACAGATACCTCTTCCTTGTATTTCGGTACAATAAGCCTGTCTCCGTCTTCAAGTACAAGGTCAGCGGTTTCATCGCAGTTTTTTACCGCCGTTTCAACATCAATCACCATTCTGCCAACAGCCTCGGGCTTGTCCAGCTGGTTAATGACGCGGTGTATATCTTGCGCATTCTTGTTAACCGGCAGTTTCTGATCTTTTTCATAGCCCGGCGATATGTGTACATCGACAAGCAGATCATCAAGCTGATTGTAAATACGATCCATGGCCTCCTGTTCACGCTGGCGGACACTTTCACGCAGGAAAACCGAACCAAACAGGTAAGCATCTTCAGTAAAGCCACCGGCACGTTGCACCAGGCTGCACAGGGTTTCACGTTTTCCCGCCTGGTACTCACCTGGATAAAGAACCTCACCTTCAATTTTAACCAGCTTGGGCTTGGTTACCCATTCCGGTTTTTCACGCAAAACCAGGTGATCGTAAGGATGCAAAATCGTATTGGCATTAAAACCATGAGGTCCGCTACTGGTGAGTTTGACACTGACATTGTCAGTCTTGGAAAACTCGCCATCGACCAGTTCATGCCTGGAAAGACTGGCAGATAAGCCAAAGGCATCTTCTTTCATGCCGCCCGCAGCCATTACAAGATCCCGGATGCGCATACCGGGAACCATTGGGTAGGTACCGGGTTTAACCACCTTTCCGGCAATGCGTACGATGGGTGACAGTTCACCATAGCCGGTCTGGCTTTTAAGTAGTTCAATATCACTTTTAATCAGTTCCACCCTGTCTACCTGGGCATCAAACACATAGATTCGATCCTCCGGCTTGATCACAGGGTTGTGGTCGCCGCGTGGATTGGCACTGGCCTCGGCAAGGCTCAACTGGATAAATTCAATTTTTCTGGTTCTCTGGTCTTTTCGCACCAACAGAGAATATCGGGTGTCGGTACCCACCTGTACGCCACCGGAAACATTGATGGCATCGAGTAAACGCATGCCAGCCTGCAACGGATATTCACCCGGGTGACGCAGGTAACCTCTAAGATCAAAAATCTGCGGAGGATCAAACGCTGTTGCCTGGGTTTTCAGTTTACGCACCATGTCAGCAACCTGATTACCCCGGGGAGAATGGGTATCAAATATCATGACCTGGTCTCTCGGAGACAATACGATATTTTCCTTGTTAGCGGCATTCGACAGGACTTTGCCAAGGTCAAAATATCGTGCTTCGAGTCGCTTGGTTGAAGGGATCTCGCGTTGCACCAGGGCTACATCATATTCAGCACTTTGACGAAGAATCGATGTTGAAGGAATCAGGTCAGAAATGCGCATACCCGCTTGCCACTGAAAGCCTCCCGGTACCAGCACATGTCCGGTTAACAGCACCACACCTTCCATCTTGTTAAGCACCGGGAAGACGCGAATCAAATCACCGTTTTTAACCGCCAGTTGGCCACCATTAGCATCCAGATTGGCCGCGACCAATGTTCTCAGACCGGTTTTCGTTATACGCTCGATATGGGATTTATCAGCCGCTGCTGTTGGTAAAAGACCACCAGCCAGCGCCAGTACTTCATCCACCGTATTTTCATTCTTCAGTTCATAGATTGCAGGTCGATGCACTTCACCCGCCGCGCCAATGGTCCGGCCAATCGGCGGTACAAAAATTACATCGCCATGGCGCAGGTAGATATTGCTTTCATCAATGCCTTTAAGTAACACCTGGTAGATGTCCATGGTCGCGACAACCTTGTTTTGACGCCTTACCTGGATATTACGCAGGGTACCGGTCCGCTTGATGCCACCGGTTGTTATCAGTGTATTCAGGAGTGAAGACAGTCCACTCACGGTGTAGGCCCCCGGACG
>JARRJW010000210.1:0-3929 GCA_037388785.1 Gammaproteobacteria bacterium | reverse complement strand
ATATCAGTGTTATAAATAATTTCCAGAACCGGGTCCAGGCTATCAATTTGCAGTGGGTCGATGCAGGCCGCAGTCTGGCCGTCACATATCTGCAGCAGACAGAACTTAGGGTAGTAACTGCGTTCACGTATAAACTCTGTATCAAGCGCCAGCCATTGGCTGTTTTTTATTGTTTCACAGTAGGATTGCAGCTTTTCCGGCGTGTCGATGAAGAGTTTTTGCATGTTTTATTACCCGCTCGGGAAATCATTATTATGATAGTTGTGATAAAGTTTTCAGCATATCATTTTCGCTACACTGATTACATCAATGCATTTGGGAAAGGGCTTTGATTAAGTTGATAAATTATTTTGTTGACGTGTGTTTGTTGCGCCGGGGACCGCAGGATGCCCCGGCTTCCAGCGCACTGCTCTTCCTGGTGCTAATCATCAATCTTGTCATATCCTCTATTGGTATCAGTGATGTTATTCCCGGTGCTAAGGCTGTCGCCGCGGCAATCGTAGATGCGATTATCATTATCGTTTTTTTACAACTTGTTCTGAAGCTTAAGAATCGCTCTGAAAGATTTATTCAAACGGCTACCGCCACCTTTGGAACAGGTGCTTTGCTGGGCATGTTGGCTTTACCTCTGCAACTGGCTGTGAGTAGTGAATCTGCAGGCAATGGACCTCAGTCAATTGCCATTTTTTATTTGGTATTGCTGGTTTGGGTCCAGGTGGTTATTGGGCATATTTTGCGGCATGCGCTAAACGTCTCATTCAGTCTCGGTATTGGATTGGCACTGGTTTACTCGGTTTTGTCGGGTGTACTGATCCAAAGCCTGTTTATCCAATCTTCAACGATGTAACGGAACAACAATATGCACCTTCACATACTGGGTATCTGCGGAACATTCATGGGGGGCATTGCGCTTTTGGCTCGTGAAAATGGCCATAAAGTTACCGGTTCAGATCAGCATGTCTACCCTCCTATGAGTACCCAGCTGGAACAGGCGGGTATCACGCTTATGCAGGGCTATGAGCCTGAGCACCTACAACCAGCTCCAGATATTGTTGTGATAGGTAATGCCATGTCGCGAGGCAACCCGGCAGTCGAGTACATACTTGATCAGGGTTTGCGCTATACCTCGGGGCCGCAGTGGCTGGCAGAGAATATTCTCCAGGATAAATGGGTGCTGGCTGTTGCCGGTACCCATGGTAAAACCAGTACCTCATCACTATTGGCGTGGATTCTTGAATCCGCAGGTATGAAACCGGGTTTTCTAATTGGTGGTGTACCTGAAAATTTTGGGGTTTCGGCACGTACCGGCGAATCGGAATTTTTTGTGGTAGAAGCTGATGAATACGACACCGCTTTTTTTGATAAGCGTTCTAAGTTTGTTCATTACCATCCCCGCACGCTGATCATGAATAACCTGGAATTTGATCATGCAGATATTTTTGATGATCTTGAGCAGATTAAAAAGCAATTTCATTTTTTAGTGAGAACCGTGCCTTCTCAAGGATTAATCGTGTCACCCCTGATGGATGGTAATCTGCACGATGTACTGGATATGGGATGCTGGACGCCTCTAGAGCATTTCGACGTTGAAAGTGAGGCTCAATGGCATGCCGAAATGAAAAAGGCTGATGGCAGTGAGTTTAATCTTGTGCTTGAGGGGCAGGTGCAGGGAAATGTCAGCTGGAACCTGGTTGGTAATCACAATGTTGCCAATGCGCTTGCTGCAATTGCCGCTGCCAGGCATGCCGGTGTGCCAGTGCATATTGCTATTGATGCTTTAAGCGAATTTGTAAATGTTAAAAGGCGCATGGAGCTGCGTGGTGAAGTGCACGGTATTTCTGTCTATGATGATTTTGCCCATCATCCCACCGCAATTAAAACCACACTTGAAGGTTTGAAAAACAAGGTTGGTGACAAGCGCGTCATCGCAGTACTGGATTTGCGCTCCAATACCATGAGGATGGGATTTCATGCCAGAGAGTTACCTGAATCGCTTGAACAGGCCGATTTAGTCATGGTCTACCAGGGAGAAAATATCGCATGGGATGTGCCTGGTTATTTTTCGTCATTAAAAGAAAAGGCAAAAGTTTTTAGTGCCACTGCCGATATCGTGAATGATATCTGTACCAATGCCCGGGCAGGTGATCAGGTTTTGGTCATGAGCAATGGTGGATTTGAGAATATTCACCAACGTTTACTGGATCAACTGGCTGTGTCCTGATTTTTCACTCCCGACGAACCGAGAATTTTCGATGAAGGAAATATCAAAGCCCGTAGCAGTAGCTTTTACCGGTGCTTCTGGCGCTGCTTATGGTTTGCGGCTGCTGGAATGCCTGCTCCAGGCAGAGCGTTCTGTTTATCTGTTGTATTCGCAGGCGGCGCAAATTGTTTTTAAGATGGAGTGTGACCTTGAACTGCCATCAAGTTCTGAAGAAGCTGAAAAGGCATTGTCCGAAAAATTTTCTGTTTCACCCGGCCAACTAAAAGTTTTTGGTCGTCAACAGTGGATGGCGCCAGTTGCTTCCGGTTCAAATCCGCCTGAGGCGATGGTTGTTTGTCCTTGTACGACCGGAACGCTTGCATCAATGGCTGCTGGCTTAAGCCAGGACTTGATAGACCGTGCGGCAGATGTTGTGCTCAAAGAAAAAAAGAAACTGATACTGGTAGTAAGGGAAACTCCTTTTTCTGTGCTACACCTGGAAAATATGCTGAAACTTGCTAAAGCTGGGGCGGTAATCATGCCGGCAAATCCGGGCTTTTATGAGGCGCCGCAATCTTTGCAGGGCGTGATCGATTTTATGGTGGCTAGAATTCTGGATCATCTTGATGTGCCCCATCAATTGATGCATCGCTGGGGTGACAAAGACTGATTCGTTTGATTGGATATAACGGCAATGAAAAAGAAAATTCCAGTTTCCAAGCTGATCGTAGGTATGCATATAGAAGGTATCGGCAAAGACTGGATGAAGCATGATTTTCTAAGAAGCAGCTTTTTAATCAAGGACCAAGAAACACTAAAAAAACTCAAGGCCAGTGATTTAACTGAAGTCACTATTGATACCAGCAAAGGCCTGGATTTGCCTGAAGAAAAGCCCCGGGAAACAGCAGCCAGCCAACAGCCTGAAAAAGCACCCGCCAGTACAAAAGAAATTGAAAAACCACTTTTTCCCGAAACAACAGCCGCAGATATAAAACAGGCCAAACAGGCTTTTGCAATGGCCTCCAGGGTGGTCAATGATTTGATGAACGATGTGCGTTCAGGAAAGGCGCTTGATAAAGACCGGGCTGAAGAATCTGCTGAAAAAATAGTGAAATCCATTGAAAGCAGTCCTCACACATTGACGGCCGTCACGCGTATCAAAAACCGTGATGAATATACCTTTCAGCACAGTGTTGGTGTGGCAACCTTGTTGGCGGGCTTTGCAAAAGATGTCGGTGAATTTTCTACCGACCAGATTCAGGAAATTACCGTTGGCGGTATTATTCACGATATAGGGAAGGTCAATACACCGGATAATATTCTCAATAACCCGGAAAAATTAACGGATGAAGAATTCGTTATCATGAGGGAACATGTCAACCACAGTCGTGACATTCTGCAGGAGAACGGTGGATTTACACAGATGCAGTTGGATATCTCGCTGATGCACCATGAAAAACCTGATGGCAGAGGTTATCCACTGGGTCTCAAGGCTGATGAGATATCAGAAATTGGCGCTATGGCGGCTATCATTGATGTCTATGATGCACTTTCGACAAAAAGAGTTTACAAGGAAGCCTGGGAACCAAGCCAGGCACTGAAAAGCATGGTTGAGTGGGGTGCCGGTGCTTTTAACCAGCCACTGCTGATGCAGTTTATTCGTGATCTGGGCGTTTATCCGGTGGGTACATGGGTAATGCTTCACAGTGGCAAACTTGGTTTCGTGCTG
>JARRJW010000209.1:0-3930 GCA_037388785.1 Gammaproteobacteria bacterium | reverse complement strand
CCCAGTGAGATAGACAGCTTGTCGGCAATTTCCTTGTTTGAAGCGCCGGCCGACAATAGCTTCAAAATCTGTTGTTGTCTATCTCACTGGGTACGGTCAAGCAGCACCTCAACACGCTGTATAAACGCCTTAATGTCCGCAACCGGGCAATGGCTGTTTCCCAACTGCAAAATAAGCAGGCTGAAACAGCGCAGACACATGTAGGCTATATTCGGCGACCCTGCGCCGTGGTGAGTTTTGAGATTGCTGAGCATGCTAATGAATCGTCAATTCGACAGTTGCAGGTGACCCTGGCAGGGCTGGCATTTGATTACCAGGCGATTTTTTTAAGTCGTGGCAAGTTCGGCGGGGCGCTGGTTTTTGGTATAAAAAATCATTCAGAAGGACTGATGAAAACGCCATTGCAGGCTATCAGCCTGGTTTGTGGCGCTTTACAGGGAGCGGATAAATCGTGTGTCACGCTGCTGAAAGTGGCAGTTTCAGCCGGTATGGCGGTAGTCAGGCATCATGATTTTGCGACTGAAAAACTCGACCATTTTGTCGCCAGCTCCATCGTTCAGGAATGTCATAGCATGTTATCCGGTGCCCGTCAGGGCTTTGCCTGTTTCGATGATAGGGCCATCGGGTTGATGCAAGCCGATGGCCTTGGGCTGAAGAGTAAAAACTTGGCGGAAGTGGAACTCTCGGTCGTTCAATCACTTTTCATTCGGCCCCTGGCGGTTCCTGCACTGGTTAACCAACGGCAGGATGATTTGCGACAACTGCAGGAAGCTTTGCATAGTCAGGAGAATGGTATCGTTCTGCTTCAGGCGGAAAATGGCCTGGGCAAAAGCCTGTTATTAAGTCACCTGGTCAAAGCCATAGGGCAGCAGAAAAAAGTAGTCTGGCTAGGTGTGTTGCGCGACAAGCCGGAAGCAATGCTGGTAGACCTGCTAGATGGAGTTTTCTACCCATTGTCTGCTTTACAGAAAATGATCAAACAGATACAGCCACAACACGTCATTGTGGATGATGCGCATTTTCTGTCAAAAAATAATTTAGAGTCTTTGTTGCGAGCGACTGAAACCACAAAACCAGTGGCCAGGATTTTTGCGGGCAGGTCTATAAAACTCGATCAGAGCGCTGCCATTGTTAAACTTTCCAAGCTGAATGATGCGTCACTCAATGAGTTATTAATACAGGAACTGGGGAATGAGGAAAACAGAAAACTCGACGAAATAAAAAAACTGTCTTCCGGAGTGCCACTGTTTGCGCGTGAACTGGCGGCGCAAGATGGGGAGCATATACCACTTTCCCTTTTGGTGGTCATTGCGCAAAGGCTGGCAGCCTTCCATGTGGACTGGGAAATTTTGTATGTACTGGCAGTTGCGAGCCAGGCTTTACAGCTCGACAGAATGGCAACAGCCTTGCATGAATCGCTGCAATCAGTTGAACAGAGGGTTTCCGAAGCGCAATCATTTGGTATTTTGCAGGTAATAAACAGTCGCGATGACCGTTGGGTGTCTTTCCGACACCCGCTGGTCAGAAAAGCAGTCGAGATATTGTGTCTTGAATGGGATTCGGTACTGCAAAAGGTCTCCCGTTAAGCTGATGAGATGTAATGAGTAACAAAAACGATAAACTTACAAGTAGACCCTGGCGAGTGATCGGGCAGTTGCTGTTCAAGGGTGAATTACGCCGTTTTCTGCCGTTGATTCTTGTTGGCTCACTGTTTGCAAATCTGTTGGCACTGGCCATGCCGCTGGCCATTTTACAAATTCTTGATCGGGTTGTGAAAAACAATGCGATGGACACTCTGTTTTTCATCACTGTTGGCGTTGTTGTTGCGCTGGCATTGAGCGAAGTGTTGAACATTGTTAACGGCGCAATAACCAGCTGGCTGGGGACCCGGTTCGAGCATAATACCATCGTCAAGGCTGTCGAACGGTTGTTTCGCATGCCGATTCGTGAATACAACCAGCGTGAACCCGGTAGTTATACCGAACAGCTTAGTGCGACCAGCCAGGTAGCCGGTTTTTATTCGGGCAAGGCCTTGCTGGTTCTTTTCGATATGCCTTTTATAGCCCTATATCTGGTCATTATTTACCTGATAGCTGGATGGCTGGTTTGGATACCGGTCGTGATTCTGGGCATTTTTGCATTACTGATTTATACCTATGGCAAGCTGATCGGCAACCAGATGATTGAACGGCATGTCAGTGATGACAGGCGTTTTGGTTTTCTTTATGAGGTGCTTGGTGGCATTCATATGGTTAAAACCATGATGATAGAGCGACTGATGATACGTCGTTATGAAAAACTCAAGGAGACCAATGCCGGCCAGATGTTCAAACTGGCTCGTGACGGTAATCTTGCAAACAGTCTGGGACTGGTGTTTACCCAGGTTATGATGGTAACCACGATCTTTGGTGGATCAATAGTTGTGCTTCAAGGCGACATGACCCCGGGTTCACTGGCTGCCTGCATGATGCTGGCAGTTCGTTCACTGGCACCATTGCGTCAGGGCCTGCTGCTTTGGGTCAGATACCAGGAGTTTATGGCTGCTGACCAGCGCCTGAAAGAGCTTATGGAACTGCCGGTACGTGATGACAAGGACCTGAAAGCGTTACCGGCAGTTGAAAGCAGTATTGAACTCAAAGACGTTAGTTTATCTTTTGTTTCAACTGTTTGGGACAGGGTAAAAAAGCAAGAGTACAAAAAAGTCAAAACCCTTTTTGACAAACTCTCGCTGACGATCAGGAAAGGTGAATGTATTGCCTTGAAGGGTGAAAGTGGCAGCGGAAAAAGCCGTTTACTGGCTTTACTATCTGCCCTGGAAACTCCTGATGAAGGTGAGGTGCTGTACGACGGGCATAACCTTGCAGAATACCTGCCGCAATCCGTGCATCAGCGAGTTGCTCTATTACCCCAGGTTGCTACTGTCGTTTCCGGTACCATTTTGGATAACCTGACAATGTTTGACGACTCGCTGAATGAGCGGGCGCTGGCCTTATCCCGGCAACTGGGTCTGGACGATGTGGTTGCCGGGCTGCGTTTGGGTTACGAAACCCCGTTAGGCGAAAATTCGAAAACGAGCCTGCCGGAGGGTGTTGCCCAATTGGTCACAATCGCCCGTATTCTGGTTCGTGAACCGGAGGTTATCCTGTTTGACGAAGCCAATATCGCTCTTGATATGGAAGCCGATATCGCTTTGAAAAACTACCTGGCTGATCTCAAAGGCAAGGTGACGCTGGTGTTGGTGACCCCGAGACCTTCATATATAAGCATGGCAGATAGTGTTTACACGATTGAAGGCGGCAGGCTGATAAAAGAAGAAAGTCAGCAGCAAGAAATCAAAGTGAAAGACGCTGAACTGCCAAGGCCGGAGACCAGGCGCAACTTCGCTGAAGTGATTGACAGCCATTTTGAAGCGCCAACCGACCTATCCAATTGCCTGTTGCCCTTGCTTGAAGCGCTTAACTGGAAAGGGCGGCCTCGCGACTTGGCCGAAGCAATTCCACACATGGAGTTCGAGCTGAGTTTGTCCGGGCTTGTTACCACCATGGCAAACTGTGATTTTGAAACTGTCAGCCTGGGTAAGGGCAGCCGGCAGCCTGACAGTCGACTGTTTCCCTGTCTGTTTGTACCTGAACGGGGTGCGGCAATGCTATTGCTGGAACGGCTTGAGGATGACCGTTTATTTGTCTTTGATGGTGCTAAGGGCCGGGAAACCGAAATCAGCGCGCTTTCGGGCAACGGGGAATTCTTTTATTTCAAAAAACTCGAGACTGCCAAGGCACCGGCGGCAGCCCGGCATAGCTGGGTGGTTGATCAGCTATGGCGTTTCCGCCGACATATTCTGCTGATTCTCAGCGTCAGTTTTTTTCATGCCATTTTCGCCCTGACGCCGTCTATTTTTGTTAAGTCGGTTTACCAGTGGGTGCTGCCATC
>JARRJW010000208.1:0-3939 GCA_037388785.1 Gammaproteobacteria bacterium | reverse complement strand
CTTTTTCGTGTTGGATTTTTTCCTTTAGTTTTTTATTTTTCTTTTTTAATTTTAATTGAAGTTCTTTAAGGCATGATTTTTTTCTGTAAATCTTACTTTTTTCATCAGTAAGAACTTCCTGTGAAAGTTTTAATAATTTTGGAGTTTTCACGATAATATCCCTCGTTTAAGAGCCTGGCTTTTCATTGATAATATCTGCAAGTTCTTCATCCGATAATGCTATGTCTCTTTCAGCTAACTTCATATCATAATCACTAGTCGCAAAAAGCACTTCGCCCATTTGTATTAAGTTTTTAGTAACCTGATAGGCATAATTGGCATCATTCATAAGAGATGTCGCCATTTGAGCAGAAATTTTCTCATCTCGTATCAAGGACTCAAGCATCCCATTTACGGTAGTATCATTTTCCTCCATCTCAAGCTTAAGATTGTCAAGTGACAAGATCATGGCAGGGTCATCACCCTCTTCACGCACAATCGCCAGATTGCGCATAAGATCACCCAATCGCAATCGGATTTTATTATATTCATCCCTGATATAGCTATTTTCAGACACAATAAATTGCGACATGTTTTTATGCATATGCTTGGTATCTTTTATTGCTTCTACAATATCTCTTCCTGCAGCACGAAGTGAGAATAACTCATCAACCTGGCCCGGCTCCATTGACACCTGTGAACGACTGATAAAACGAATAATTTCAGCATAAAGCCCTTTGACGCTGGACTCATATTCCTGATCAATATCAATTTCAATTACCTTGTTGCTTTCTTGAATAATGGCCTCAAGGTCTCTATCAGACAAAATATCATCCCGGTGAAGACTCAGTCCATGTGCAATAATTGCAAAAGCATTATCATATAAATGTAGAGTTTCCTTGCGAACAGCTTCTATTGCGGTATCCGGTAATTCTTCTGCAGACTCGTTCAAATATATTGGCAGTTCTTTTGATTTAAGCTTTTCAGTCATCATTGACTCTAATGTGTCTGCAAGTCTCTGAATAAAGGGCAACATTACCAAAACTCCAATTGTGTTAAAAACACTATGGAATACAGCAAGTTTCAGTGTGTAGTCATCCTGGGCTATACCTAAAATCGAGCTTATCCAGTCAACGCCCTGGGCAATCTGAAAGATAAAGGCAATAGCAATAGCCGCAGTTACCATATTAAATACCAAATGTGCTGCAGCCAGGCGTTTACCCTGCACATTGGCACTCATCGACCCGATAATAGCTGTAATTGTGGTACCAATATTGGCACCTATTGCAATGGCTAATGCATTTTCATAGGTGATCTGTTGAGAAGCTAAAGCCGTAATAATGATAACCAGAGTAGCATGACTGGACTGCATGATAACCGTTGCCGCAACCCCAATCAGTGTAAATAACAAAATACCGGGGTAACCTTCAACTGCAAATGCGGTTAAATCAATAGTATCCCTGAATGCCTCAAACCCCTCTTTCATATGATGAATACCAAGGAACAAAAATCCGAGGCCAGCAAGAACATAACCTATACCTCGCATATTTTTGGATTTTTGGAAGATACCTATTATTCCAAATACCAGCATAGGCATTGCATAAGCAGAAATCTTAACCTTCATACCTAATCCGGCTATCAACCAGGCACCGGTCGTTGTACCAAGGTTAGCTCCAAATATGATGCCAATACCTGCTGTCAGACCAATTAAACCCGCGCTCAAAAATGAAATCGTGATCACAGAGACGAGAGAACTTGACTGCATCACCGTGGTACTGACAATACCGAATGTTAAAGATTTCCAGATTCCATCTGTTGTTTTTCGCAGTAACTTCTCGAGCAAACCTCCAGTAAAAGTCTTAAAGCCTTCCTCAAGAGACAGCATGCCAAACAGAAATATTGCAACGCCTGCCGATATTTCCTTGAAATCAGGGCTTATCCAAAAACCATAAGCCAGGACCATTAGTATCGTATAGAAAATAATTTTCTTAAACATTGAGAACCTTAGCTAAGCAATTCCTTACTAAATTTAGTTTATGTCTAATAGCTATGAACTCAAGGAAGCATCATGCCACGCAATGTGAAAAACAAAATTGCCGCCATTAGCCCGGAAGCGGGCACCGTAATGACCCAGGCCGCAGCAATTTTCAATAAGGCTGAGCGCTTTACCAGCTCTTGATGGTAAACTTTTTTCAGTCCCTTAACTTCCTTTTTACTCAACTCCGCTTCAGCGTCGTGTTTTTTCAATTGCTCAAGCATTTCAGATTTTTCTGCAATCGAGGCCTGTTCGAATTCACCGAGAAAATGAGCAACCTGCTCTTCATCTGCATCGTGATGATGTTCTTTGATTTCATCAATTTTCCGAGCGTAATTTCTCTTGATAAACTCACGTAAAAAGCCCACACCGAATACGCCGCCCACTGCAATATGCGTTGAAGAAACCGGCAGACCAAGCTGGGATGCAATAATCACGGTAATCGCAGCCGCCATGGCAATGGAAAAGGCACGCATCTGGTCTAACTCTGTAATCTCAGAACCGACAGTACGAATCAGTTTAGGACCGTAAAGTGCCAGTCCCAACGCAATACCAAGTGCTCCAATCATCATCACCCAGTTAGGAATACTGGCTTTCGCTACAACCCCGCCATGCAAAACCGCATCATTGATTGCTGCCAATGGACCAACTGCGTTTGCCACATCATTTGCACCATGGGCAAAACTCAACAATGCAGCCGCAAAAATCAATGGAACTGTAAATAGCTTGTTGACAGATGCCTTGCTGTTATCCAGTTTTTCAGCGGCATTACTGATGAGAGGCTTAACAACAAGTAAAATGACCACAGAAACAGCTAAACCGATTGTTGCAGCAGTGGCAAAGTCCATTTTCCAGATTTTTTTCAGTCCTTTCAGCGCCAGATAGGTACTAAAAGCCCAGGCCATAGCCATAATGAAAATGGGAACCATTTTCTTGGCAGCAGTACTCATGTCTTTCTGGTAAGTAATTGTGCGTTTGATCAGGAACAGGAAACCTGCGGCAATCAAACCACCCAGTACTGGCGAAATAACCCAGCTGGCTGCAATCATGCCCATCTTATCCCAGTTGGCTATCTCAAGCCCTCCGGCCGCAATTCCGGCACCAAGGACACCCCCGACGATAGAGTGCGTGGTGGATACCGGCGCACCTAATGCTGTTGCAATATTCAGCCAGACTGCTCCAGCCAGCAACGCAGCCATCATTAACCAGATAAAAGTGTTGGTATCGGCGATCACCTCGGGGTTAATAATTCCCTTTTTGATGGTACTCACCACATCACCACCCGCAATAAGTGCACCCGATGCCTCGAAAATACCTGCAATCACGATTGCCCCTACCAGGGTCAATGCCTTTGAGCCAACTGCGGGCCCTACATTATTGGCTACATCATTGGCACCGATATTCATCGCCATATAACCACCAATCATGGCCGCAGTGATCAACATGTAACCACCTGGAACATCGCCAATATTGGAATATATATACAAGATGATGCCCACAATAAAAAGTAACGCATAACCTATACGTACAAGCTCAGGCCTGTTAAACAGCGTTGCTTTTTCAATTTTGTTGAATTGATCTATATCCATGGGATCTCCGGTTAGCGATATACTCGGCAAATATAAACAATTTATGCCATATTTATTTAAGTCAATTTCTTAAAGTAATACAGTTCACCAATCATTTACAATGACCTACATCAGTGTGTCGTGCTTTAAATGGCAGGAGTTATGCAGTTGAAAAAACGGGGATTAGCGGTCGTTGGCAAAAACCTTCAACTGACTTCTTGGCAAGAAGTACGAAAAAAGGATTACTGAAGACTGATTTTGACAGATTATGAGTTTATTTTTATCATTTCAATTATCTCAACTCAGAAAGAATCTAAAACTGTGAAAATCGCAAGCATATTCATCCGCTCAGTACTG
>JARRJW010000207.1:0-4456 GCA_037388785.1 Gammaproteobacteria bacterium | reverse complement strand
CGATGAAGCCCTGAAAAACAGGGTTGAAGATGTTGATGTCTATGCCCGTGTCAGTCCGGAACACAAACTCAGGCTGGTCAAAATGCTGCAGGAATTTGGCCTGATCGTGGCTATGACCGGTGACGGCGTCAACGATGCCCCGGCGTTAAAGCGGGCTGATGTTGGCACGGCGATGGGGCGAAACGGTACAGAGGCCGCCAAGGAAGCGGCTGAAATGGTGCTGGCCGATGATAATTTTGCATCGATCTCGCACGCGGTGGAAGAAGGCAGGACGGTTTACGACAACCTGAAGAAAGCCATCCTGTTTATTTTGCCCACCAACGGTGGTGAGGCGCTGGTGATTATGGCGGCGATCATTATGGGTTTTCAGCAACTGCCCCTGACACCGGTTCAGATTCTCTGGGTCAATATGATAACAGCAGTGACACTGGCCCTGTCGCTGGCTTTTGAGCCCCCCGAAGAGAATGTTATGAACCGTGAACCCCGGCATGCGGGATGATGATAGGCACTTTCGGTTTGTATCTTTATGAGATCGAAGCCGGTCACAGCCCTGAAGTGGCCAGAACTGTCGCGGTCAATACCCTGGTGTTTTTTGAAATTTTCTACCTGTTCAATTCCCGCTACATCAGCGATTCGGCTTTCAGCCTGAAAGGTTTTACAGGTAACCCTTTTGTGCTGTTGGCAATAGCGGTACTGATCCTTTTTCAGCTGGCATTCACCTATTTGCCGGTTTTGCAGCATTTGTTTGGAACGGATGGTATACCGGTGGAAATGTGGTTTCGTATCGTGCTGGTTTCATCCTCGGTTCTGTTTCTGGTTGAAATTGAAAAATATTTTGTACGCAAGCAGCTTGAGAAAAAAATGCATCAATGGAAAGAGCTCTGACCTGGTGTTTTGTGACATTAATCTGTCGATAAATACAGCTGATACACGAAAAGTGAATATCGGGTTAATGTTGTGTAATTAAGTTAACGGGAAGGAGTAAAAAAGTGCGAACAATAATGATAATGAATGCCAAAGGTGGCTGTGGTAAGACAACTTTGGCAACCAACCTGGCTTGTTGGTTTGCGGATCAGGACGGCAAGGTTGCACTGGCGGATTTTGATCCGCAAGGCTCTTCTCTCGACTGGCTTGAAGCCCGTAACGATTATGATGGCATTCCCGGCATTCAGGGCATTGATGCCAGTCGTGAAGCGGTGAAACCTGCACGTGGAACCGAGTACCTGATCATTGATGTGCCAGCCGGCATTCATGGTGCGGAAATTAATAAGATGCTCAAGCAGGTTGAAACACTGATTATCCCTGTTCTGCCTTCGCCGATTGATATGCGGGCCGCCAAACGTTTCCTGGGTGAATTGCTGGAATCAGGCCGAGTCAGTAAAAAACAGACCCGAATTGCCTTGGTGGCCAACCGGGTCAGGGAAAATTCAGTTGCATTTCACACGCTTGAAGACTTTTTGAATGAACAGAAAATTCCGGTCTTGTCGCATTTGAGAGAATCGACCAATTATCTGAAATGTGCAGAAACTGGCCTGAGTATTTTTGAGCTGGCGCCATCGACAGTGGAAAAGGATCTGCCGCAATGGGATCCAATTATCGATTGGCTGGATAGCCGTAAAAGCCTGCCCGCATAATCAGAACCAGTATCAAATCGGCGTCAAAGCCCGCAATTTTTGATGCCGCTAGTCAGGCTTGGAAATAGAAGTTCCAGGTTGAGTTGGTTAAGTAGTTTTTCGTTTTTCAGTCTTCGGGATTCTCTCATATAGGACATCATGCCTGCAGAAAGCTGCTGTTCACCTTCTGCCAATGAAATCTGGGGCGGGCGGGGCAGCCCGGCATTATCGGCGACCGTATTGAAATATTCTGTCATGGTGCTGGGGTGGCCGTCACTGACATTGTAAATCTCACCGGCCTTGCCAATTCGCATGGCCTGACGGGCAATGTTGACCAGATCATAAGCATGTATGCGGTTGGTATAAGGCGCTTCTTCCTGCCTGATGACGGGCAGGTTTTGCTGAAGGCGCTTTATTGGCAGTTTTCCGGGGCCATAAATACCGGCAACCCTGAGAATAACAATATCCACACCACGGTTTTTACCAAACGCAATCAGCTGCTGCTCGGCATCATGTCTTCTTTTGGCACGATCAGCATCTGGCTTGAGTGGTTCTTTTTCATCAATCCAGCGACCTTCACAATTTCCATAAACGCCGGTTGTGCTGATATAGACAATGCGCTGAGGCATTTGCCCACTGCCAGTGAAAGCCTGCAACAGGTGCCGGGTGTTTGTGTCCGAAGTCCCGCTTGAAGGAGGCGGGGCAAAATGAAAAAGCAGGCTGTCCTGAAAATTGATATCCGTTTCTACTGGATTGGATAAATCGATAACCCGGGCTTCAATTCCCAGCTTTTGCAATGACACAGCTGATTCCGCAGTGCGCACCACGCCGGTAACGGCTATCTGGTCTTGACGGTATTTTTCAGCCAACTGTCTGCCGATATATCCGCAGCCAATGATTACAACATGAGAGGCAGGTTTATTCATAGTGTGTTTTAAGCGACAATATTACTTATAAAAGTGTGATTAATAAGGAATTTTCATGGGTTTTACAATCGATATCAATGCCGGTCAACATACGCTTGAGGTAGATCAGGGCGAAACCATTCTTGATGCGGCATTAAGACAGGATATTGGCCTGCCATACGGTTGCAGAAACGGCGCCTGTGGAAACTGTATTTCCACGCTTGTCTCTGGCGAGATCAGCTATCCAAGCGGTAAAACCCGTGCACTTGAGGGCAGTCCAGCCAATGCCTGTCTGACCTGTCAGGCAGTACCGGACTCCAATGTTGCCATTTCAGCCAAATTAATGGAAACGGCAGCTGAAATAGAGGTTAAGACCCTACCCTGCAGAGTGGCCCGACACGAGATGCTGGCCCATGATGTGATGGCCGTCTGGTTGAAGCTGCCAGATAACCAGCGTCTGCAGTTTTTGGCGGGTCAGTACCTGAATTTTCTGCTCAGTGACGGCAGGGAGCGCGCCTTTTCGATTGCCAATGCACCACATGACGACGAATTGATTGAACTGCATATTCGCCATGTTGAAGGTGGTGAGTTTACCGATTATGTTTTTGGCCGTATGCAGGATAAGACTATATTGCGTATTCGAGGACCTTTGGGCGGGTTTGTACTGCGTGAGGATTCTGATCGGCCAATGATCTTTGTGGCTGGCGGTACAGGATTTGCCCCTATCAAGGGTCAGATGGAACATGCCATGTATATCGGCGACAAGCGACCGATGACGCTTTACTGGGGTGTGCGTTCTGAGCGTGATCTCTACCAGGAAGGGCTGGTTAACCAGTGGGTAGCGGAGCATGAGAATATCAACTTTATCCCGGTGTTGTCGGAGCCGTCACAGGACTGGCAGGGCAGAACCGGTTTCGTGCATGAAGCAGTCGTTGAGGATCACCCGGACATGAGTGGTTTTGATGTCTATATGGCTGGCCCACCGGTGATGGTTAACGCCGGTCGTGAAGCTTTTGAAAACGCCGGCCTGACACTGGATAACATGTACTCAGACTCCTTCGATTATGCAGAGGACTGAAATTATTTAGAGTATTACCCGACAACCCCTGATAACAATTAAATTACACGAAATAAATAATTTTAAATTTGTTAGTGCTTTTTGATTCGTTTTTTCCTATGCTGTAAAAAACGATTAGAAAGGAAATGCTTATGGCAGTAAGTATCTGTATCGGTAGTATTATCGACACAATCAACAAACTTCGCCCATTCTTCCAACAATTTCCACTAGATCGTATTGAAGTCGATCTCTTTCCTGAAGGTGACCCTGAATTTTATTTTGCCTTCAACCTTACTACCACTGATGATGACTGTGACCAGTATCTGAATCAGTTACACAATGCCAGACTTGATATCCAGTTAGCCTCTAAAGAGGGTTACAGCCTGCCGCATTCGCTTTACGAACGCAGCCAGGAACTGGTTGACCTGTTTTATCCAATACGAAAGGTCTGGAGTCTTTGTACAATTACCTATGCCCCAATAGCGGATTTATACCAGGAAATCAGCGAAACCGGTCATTTGCCCGAAGCCTTTGCCGCCTCTGAAGAAATGGGGTTCAAGATTGCAATGGAAATACCGTTAACCGAGTCCAGTAATGAGGTTGAAGTTGAAACCTTTTATGGTACTGGCTCAATGTTATTTGAGGATTTTTCACTGAAGAATGGCACTTTGCATTAATGCCAGCCATTTTTGTTGAATCGAAAGTAAAAGTTGGAGTGAATTTCCGGGGAACTTAGACATGTATCGCATCCTGCAACTCGATATCGCGGGCAACCCTACCGCATGGATCACTCACCGTGATGCAATAACGATGACCGCCTGCGACCGTGTACTGGCTAATCTTGGAGAAAATGAACTCACCTTTCGGGGGGGTTACAATCG
>JARRJW010000206.1:0-3965 GCA_037388785.1 Gammaproteobacteria bacterium | reverse complement strand
TTTTCATCGAAACCTGTAGAGAACTGATAGCCATGTAAGACGTCAATGCGTTCGCGTCTAGCTGTCGGCAGGAAGTCAGCAACACGGCCAAGTTGAACAGGGGTATCACCAATGCGTCCTTCGCGACAATGATTCATAAAATCCAGTAGCGCTGAACTGCCTTCATTGCTCAACATACGTTCGTTAACCATCATAATCACTAACGGTCGTCCGGGCGCATCCCATTGCTTACTGACATAGGCAAGCACCATCTTCAATCGTTCAACCAGCATTGCATTATCAAGCGATAGGTAGAAATCATGCCGGTTCATAAACTGCGGCTGAAACAGCATACGCTGACCTTCGAATGTATAAACAATGCTTGTCGCAAGGCCACGTAAGTGACGCAATGGACGGCCGCTGAGTCCAAGTCGCTGATTACGGCCTAACTGACAGTATGCCTCAGCCAGGGCAGCGGCTTCCTGGACAACAATGGGTGAAATCTCGTTTCGGGTTTCCGCTTTGATACCTTTTTCATCGAGGCGTAACTTGATACTTGGGTTTTCTGCAAGGAGTGCAAACTGCACACGTCGTCCGCGTTGTCTGCCAATGCTGAAACGCCGACCAAGCGGGTCAATATCAGCGACATCAAGCCAGCCATCCTGTATCAGTGCACCGAGGATAAACAGACTTTGTGCCCAAACCAATGGCACATTCTCATTCGGTTCCCGGCTCTGGCTGCCGGGGTCATTTTTTTCAGCCTCAATGCAATCTGCGGGCACCCGGTAAAGCTCTGGCAGCAGTTGATCACCCTCACGGTCAATCAACAGGCTTTCAAGTTTTTGCCGATAGATTTTTGCTTCTGCTTCATTGCCACGAAACAGGTGAAACAGCAGCAGATAAGTGAAAAACAGTGGCCATTCACATTCAATATGCTCGAACTGCAGCATTTCTTCAGGCTCGTAATGCAAACGTTGCTGATCCTCAATGACAGTCTGGTGGCCATCCCGAAGAAAGCGTTTACAACCATAATTGCCCTCCAGTTTTGTTACCACATCATTGACCGTTTGCTTGACGATAGAGGTATCCTCAACAGCGAAAGCAGGGTAACCGACAATACTCAGCGTTGCGGCATCGACTTCTTTGGACAGTGATTCACTTGGCAGGTTGGATTCCAGCGTGATACGGGCACGGGCTATTTCATCAGGTACAACATGAACGACTGATGCCTGACCACCGCCGGGGCCAAACAGGTTAAAATCATTCAGCGCTTCCAGTGCGGCTTTTGCCATGCCAACGGAGCTGCTGTTTATCTCGGCGATACCATGGTTGATTTTGTTACCGCGTTCCCAAATACCAAAGTCGGGTGTTCGGTAGGCGCGGCCAATATAATGCACCAGGTTTTGTACGAAATTCACTTCGTCGATGGTAAAAACGATACGCAGACCGGATGCCGTCATCTGCGCCAACATCAATAGAAACAACGATGTTGCATCCAGCTGCAGGTGACCCCATTCATCATCACCAACCACAGGATCACCGCTGGCTGTGTCGTACTTGGCATGGAGAGCATCCAGTGGATTCTGGGTCTGTTTAAAATGTTCCACTTTTTCAGACTGGCGCATCATGGCAATTAGTAATCCACGCATTAACTTGACCACACTTTGTTCAAGTAATACTGCGCGACCTTCATTTTCATCAAGGCGACGGTAGGATAGTCCCAGGCCCCAGGCAGCGAGGATGCTATAGACGTTGTCACGTACCCAGGCATCGGTGTAGTCACCATGGGCGTTGACAGCTGTACTGGCGGGCAAAAGTCCGGTGATCGGGCTTTGTCGCGACAATATGATATCGGTTACCTGTTGGTAATAGCGATCGAGCTGTTCAGTGGAAATAGGATTCATACTGCATATTTCTGCGACTGGAAATCTATTATTTTACACATCCCCGGATCTCGCAAGGATTAAGTTGATTTGATGGATTTTGCTTTTTGAAAACAGTGATCCAACTCGAAAGCAGCGTATTCGATTTGAATCAATAAGACGCTTATAAATTGTGTGTCGCTGAAGTGACCTTACTGAAGTTTAAAGTAAATGACGCCAAAATAGCATCGCATAGATAGCGATCAGGGAGATGCCAATCAGGTTTAAAAATAATCCGCGCACGGCCATATCGCGAATCCTGACAACACCACTGCCCATAGCAATGGCATTTGGAGGTGTGGCTATCGGCAGCATAAAGGCATAACTGGCACAGATGGTAGAAACCATTAACAGCAATTCGTGATTAAGACCGGTGTCAACGGCCAGTGTATAAATAACCGGCAGTATCATTGATACCAAGGCGGTATTGCTGGTGATTTCAGTGGAAAAAGTCACAAAGGCAGCAATAATCAGAATCAGATAAAAAGTATCCAGGTTACTGAAGGTTGTCAGAAGACCGGCAATTTCACTGGCAAAACCGGTTTCCAGAAACGCACTGGCAATGGAAAATCCCGCGCCGAAAAGAAAGATGATTTCGTAGGGTATTTTGTTTGTATCCTTCCAGGTCAGAAAATTAAAACCGGGTAAAAACATCAGCAGTCCAAATCCCAGCAGGATGCCATTTTCACTCAGGCCCAGTCCATCGTAGTAGGGTTTAACCGGTGAATTGACCAGAAGCAGAATCACCATGCAGACTAGTGTCCAGCTTAAATACTTTTGCTCACTGGTGATGGGCTGTGCATCCTGAAGTTCGGCAATATGACAATCTTCGACGCCGTGTGATAACACATAGCCAATAACCATTAGCATCATTAAAGCTAATGGAAAAGTCATAAATATCCATTGAATGAAACCAATGGCTGGCAGTGTCAGGCTTTCCATGAATCCAAGTAGTATAAGATTCGGTGGTGTGCCAATCGGGGTAATGATGCCTCCAACGCTGGCTCCGTATGCAACGGCCAAAACCAGGCGAACTTTCAATTTAGCATCGTTGGTCAAAAACAAGGCAATTGAGATGAGTAATAAAGCGGTTGTAGTGTTTGAAAGAAACGCACTCAACAACGCAGCCGTGATCACCATTGAATAAATTATGCCTCTGGGCGTTGCTGGGAAGATGTTTAAAATTTTGTGCGCGATAACTTTATGCAGGTTAGTTTTCTGAGTGGCAATTGCCAGCATAAAGCCACCGAGAAAAAGGAAAATGATCGGGTTAGCATAATTAGCTGCGACCTCTTTTGTGGTTAACAGGCCTGAAGATGGAAACAATATCAGTGGCATTAGGGATACTATGCCAAGCGGTAAAGCTTCATTAGTCCACAAGGCAACCAGCAGGGTGATACAGGCTATCAAAGCTGCATGAGTGGTTGAGAAAAAAATTGAACCTATGTAATAGCCGATAACGGCTAATAACAAAGCAATGAACAGGTTTTTAGATTTCATCAGAAGGCCTGGCTATCAGTTCGGGAATTTTATCAGTCGGGTAGATGCATTTTCCCCAAAATTTCGATTTCCCCGTCATCTAAAACTGTTCCAACCAATAAATCGCCTAAACTGATCATTTCCATAGTCAGTGAATTTATATTTGGCCTGTGATTGATAAAAACAATCGGTGTTTTTCCCTTGTGTTTTAGAATTAATTCTGTTGCCCGGCTGTGAAACAATGCCTGTTTTTCAAGGTCGCTGCTGTTGGCTTGTATCAGTGGTGGGGAAGTAATGAATTGTCCGAAAGCTAATTCTGCAGTTTGCTTGCAGCGACACATGGGGGAACTGATAACGACGGGATTCACTTCATGTTGTTTGAATAACTCACCGATTTTTTTCGCCTGACTTTCGCCATTTTCAGTTAACGTGCTTTCACCCTGGCATTGCCCCGTCTTATCCCATGTAAGCATGTTCGAGCCATCTTTATTACCTGTCGATTCAGTATTTCGAATAAACACGATCATGTTGGGTTGTTGCTGCAGTTTTTCCCATAGGTTTTCGTCAGCATAAACCGTGTTTTCT
>JARRJW010000205.1:0-3990 GCA_037388785.1 Gammaproteobacteria bacterium | reverse complement strand
CGTGCCATTGACCCGCAGCATTTAGATCAACTGCTTGGTGCAATCGATGACTGCCGGGACCGCGCCCTGATATTGCTTCTGCTTCGCAGCGGCATGCGCATCGGCGAGCTGCTCAACTGTATGCTGCAGGATATCGATTTAAATGAGCAAAAGATCTTAATCTATCAGTCGGATAAAACCTCTGTGGGTCGTGCAGTTTACTACAGTACCGATGCCCAGCAGGCGCTGTTGGCCTGGCTCAGGGTTCGAGATGCAGGCAGGCCGTATTTATTTTACGGCCAAAAGGACAAGCCGCTGTGTTATGAGGCGGCACGTGCGATATTCCAAAGGTGTCTACAAAAAGCCGACCTGCAGCACAGCGGCTACACCCTGCACTGCCTGCGGCACACCTTCGCCACGGCTCTTTTAAATGCCAAGATGCCCCTGGAGTGTCTGCGGGTGCTGCTGGGACACAGCAATCTGGAGATCACCCGGCGCTACGCCCGGCTGTCGGACAAAACCAGGGAAGAAGAATACTTTACAGCTATGGAACGCATCCTCAAGGGAGATGTCGATGAGCCTCACTAATGTCATCATCAACTTCAGGCGCTACATAAAGCGCCGTAATTACTCAGCGCACACGGTTAAATACTATCTGAGCGTGATCAGACAATTTGTGCTGTGGCTCAATGTGCCCTTGGAGCACGCCGGTGTTGACCAAATTGAGGATTATATCGACTATCTTCATCAAAAA
Organism: Gammaproteobacteria bacterium; assembly: GCA_037388785.1. Lineage (GTDB taxonomy): Bacteria > Pseudomonadota > Gammaproteobacteria > Chromatiales > Chromatiaceae > JABDQZ01. The sequence continues at coordinate 3,257 of JARRJW010000205.1, read as the reverse complement.
CGCCTGCATCCGGCTTCCATTAATTTGTATCTGGCCATCATCCGGGTGTTTTACAGTTATCTAAAGTATGAAGAAAAGATAAATCTGCTCAACCCGGTCAAACCCAACAGCCGACTGCGGGTGCCAAAACCCCTGCCGCGGGCGCTGCGCGAGGATCAAGTCGATGCGTTTTTTGCAGCGATTAAAACCAAGCGCGACTGGGCCATGTTCAGATTGATGCTGCGCTGCGGGTTGCGGGTAGAAGAGGTAGCCAATTTGTGCCTGGGTGACATTGATCTCAAACAAAAAAGGATCATGGTGGTCGACGGTAAGGGCGGTAAGGACCGGGTGGTGTACATCAGCGATGATGCTGCCGATGGGCTTATACAATATTTTAAGCGAAGGTCTCATCGGCGGGTGAAAAAAGTCTTTTTGGTTGAAAAGGGAGACTACAAGGGCCAGCCCATCTCGGTGCGCGGCATTCAAAAGCGCATGGAATATTATGCTAAGAAAACCGGCTTGAAGATCAGCTGTCATCATCTGCGCCACACCATGGCCACCCAGCTGCTCAATGCCGATGCTCAGGTGGAAAGCATCCAGGATCTGTTGGGCCACAATTGGATAACCACCACCGAAAGATATTGTAATGTGTCCAATGTGAAAGTCAAAAGAGACTACTTCAACGCCATGGAAAAGATACTGAAACGCTCAGCTCAACGTTCATCGCCGCCTGTTTTGGAGCCAGGATGATCAATGACTAGTAAAAGAAACTTGACAACACTGTAAAACTATGGCAGGTTAAACGTATATAACATATTAATATTAATAGAAAAATTAGAATTTGTTACGTTTTATCTCAATAAATCTGTATCCGGGTAATATCTGTTAATTAAAAAATAATCTGCAATTAAAATTCAGAAAGGCACCATATTTAGAAACCCACCCTATACTATTTCAGGCCCGCCTTTTGAAGCCCACTGACAAGTAGCTTTCTGTCATCGAGATCTTTGAATTGATACCATTGCATTACTTGTTCAATTGGAGGCAGTTCTCCCCACCCTCTTAATTTCAAGTATTCCGCAATAATTTCTGGATTCTCTTTCCCTCGTCCAAGATGCTCATTGGTAGCCATCTGGAACCAAGGCGCCAAGTGAGGATTGCGTTTGCGGGCCCTTTCAAATGTGGTTGCAGCCTCTTCTAATTGATCAGCGCAAAATTGGGCGACTCCCAAAAACCACAAAGACATCGCTGGATATTCAGGATTAATCCTCATTGACTTTGAAATGTATTTTATAGCTTCTTGCGGCCTTCCTGCATATATCAAAGCACCGCCTAATGCTCCGCAAGCACCACTGCTATTCGGTTCCATGGTAATAGCGAGCTCTGCATGCGACATCGCCTCTTCGATCTTGCCGCTGAATATATATGCCCAGGCAGCCGCCGCATGAGCACCTGCAGTCGGGTTTTGCAGAGCCAATTTAAGATGCTTTTGCTGCAGCGATCGAGCATCGGATATGCCCAATTCCTTATCATATCCTCTGGATATAATCGCGTTATAGGCTTTCACAAGACGCACATGAGCTGCTCCGAAATCAGGATCCAGCTCAACAGCTTTATTTAAATAATCAATTGCTTTGACCACATTGTCCCGTGTTTGTGTATATAGATGAGCCCCAGCCTGCAGATAAGCATCGTAAGCCTCTGTATTTTTGGTACCCCAATCAGAGATACTTTTACCCTGATCCGGCGTCAAAACCAGCGCAAGGGCTGCAATGATCTTCTCCGTTATCTTGTCCTGCAAATCAAAGACGTCTCCCATTGTCCCATCATAACGTTCGGCCCACAGGTGATGTCCTTTAATAGCATCAATGAGCTGGGCGGTGATTCGTATCCGATCTCCCGCCTTTCTGACACCACCTTCAAGAACATAGCGAACGCCCAGTTCCTCACTTACCTGCTTAATCTTCACCGGTTTCCCCTTGTATACAAAGGTTGAGTTACGAGCAATGACAAAGATATCAGGAACCTTGGCTAAGGCTGTGATAATTTCCTCCGTGATACCATCGCTAAAGTACTCTTGTTTAGGATCAGCGCTCATATTGTCAAACGGAAGAACTGCAATCGATGGTTTATCCGGCAACGAGTAGACCATTTTATCTAAAGAGGCAGGTTCGACTTTATTAGACTGCTGGAGGTAGATGTTCCAGCCAATCAAGCCTCCGGCAACTATGACCAGAACAATAATTGCAGCCATTGCTGTTTTGCGTGAAAATTTTCCCAAAAACCTTTTTTCACCGATCACTTTGCCAGCGGCCTCTGGCTCTATCAAAACACGATAAACTCTGACCGGCTCGGCGATGTTTTTTACGCTGTGTTCGCCCAGATACTCATAACCCAGCTCTAATTTATTCTTGACATGATCATAAGCTGTCCTTGAGATACAAATCCCACCCGGCTCTGCGAGTCCTTCGAGACGGGCGGCAATGTTAACCCCGTCGCCGTATATGCGATCAGCTTCTTCGACCACATCACCCAGATTAACACCAATGCGAAACGGCATCCTGCGGTTATCTGGCAGTTGCGCATTTTTGGTTTTAAGCTCCTGCTGAATTTTAACCGCACAATCGGTGGCATCCACTACGCTGCCAAACTCAGCCAGCAGATTATCCCCGGGGGCATCCACGACTCTTCCCCGATACTGTTGGATAAGATCGGTCATCAATTCTTTGCTTTCCGCTAATGTAATGATAGTCGAAGCCTCATCTTCCTGCATAAGACGGCTATAACCGACAGCGTCAGCGCTCAGGATGCCGCTGAGTTTACGCTTGGCTCGCTCCTCATTCATGGGCACCTCCCATCAATTTTCGCGATTAATATCAGGAAAAATTTTTGTTTCAGAAATGTGCTGTAGGACTTGAATCGGCTTCACTTTTAAAGCGTATTCGATCCGCTTGCGGAGAAATTTCAGATTAGTTAAATTATATATACCAGTAAATTAGGTAGGGTCAAATATATTTTGGTGGATTGGTTTAAGGATAGCGCACCACTATATCTGGTGGTCTGGCGAAATTAGGTTGGATTGCAGATACTGATGATATCGTAGCATTTTTTTCGCAGCTCTAAACTTGTAGTTTCTCCAACTAATCGGTATCGCGTTGAAATTATTATTCATTGTGATATCTCTTTCATATCACTGGTGTAATGTTTTACAAGCAACGTCGCCTTCTCATAATATTCCAAACATCAGTTTGATATAAGCAAACGCAATACACACAGCC